>JBAXSK010000080.1:0-15338 GCA_037130765.1 Pseudanabaena sp. ELA607 | reverse complement strand
ATCTCGCACTCCTTGTCGCTTAAGTCACTTGTGTAGCACATTTCTTAACCCTTTTAGGCTATTAATAAGATATCAAATCGGTTCTAGAGAAGCTGATGGAACTAAATGCTTTTATTGCGTAGGCTCGCCTGCAACAGACGTAATGCAGTTAGTTCCAACGGATTGGTGATTAGGGCTTGCAAAAAATATTTTCTGGCTAGAGAACGATTATAGGTGTGAATATCAATGCCTGATTTGAGAAAATGTGCTGCCCATGCTTGCCGTTGAAACCACCAGTTTTCTGTTTTTAAAACAAGTTCTAAACGGTTTTGGCTCTGTTGATTGAGCAAAATAGCGCGATCATAGGAAAATGTTTGGGATAGGGAACCAGCCCGTAAACGATAGCGGTAAACCGGCTGGGGAATACTATAAAAATTCCCTACTTGCGATAGTTTCATTTGCGCTTCGGTAAATACGCTATATTGGGTTTTCTCATTAAACCAACCAATTTTTTCAAGGGCTTGGCGACGAGTGACTGCGGCCATCATTAGGTTTGACATATTGGTGAACAAACCGATACGACGTTTAGTGATGGACTCGAAATTGGTATAACCCAATACCCGATTGGTTTTATCTTCAAATCGCTCCATTTCCCCATGAACCACACAATAGCTCCGATCTAGTTGTAGCATTTGTCCCATCAATAAAGACACCGCCCCCGGCAATAGCAAATCATCCCCATCGACAAACATCAAAAATTCCGCATCACTTGCGGCAATACCAGAGTTACGGGCCGCTGCCTCCCCACCATTGGGACGCAATACATATTTAACTTGATCAGGATAACGTTCTATATATTCCCCTACAACTGCTTGGGTATGATCTGTGGAACCATCGTCAGCCACAATTATTTCAAGGGGATAATAATCTTGATTAATGATGCTATCTATGGTTTGGGGAAGATAATCCGCCATGTTATAGCTGGGAATAATCACACTTACTTTGGTATGAGCCAGATTTTGTGATGGAGTAGTCATAGGAATTCTGAGGGTTGACTTAATTTAAAATGTATTGTTGCAGTTGTTTGAGAATGTCTTCTAATAATCCTAAAATCTGAGGCGGCGCAAGGTGGGCGGCATAAACTTCTTGATTGCATTGCTGACTCAGAAATTGTTTGACCTGAGCCGGTAAGCGCATCGTCAAACCATTTTTGAGATGACTTTCCAGTTTAGTAATCCCAAGGGCAATGGGGTAAATTTGATAATTTTGTAGCCCGCCAATGGCTTGTCCCTGAACATCAATGTAAGTAATGGGGCGTTGACGATAATGGGGGCAAGCTTGGCTATAGCCCTTGATTTCTTCCATCAACCAAGGGACTAAATCAGGATGGTTAACGCTTTCACGGCTGTATTCTAGGGCATGGTTAACTACAAGGGAAATACTTTGATTAAGAATTAACTGATCAAAATCTTCTGGGGTTTGGGGAGACAGGGGCAAAAGTGCAGATATTTCAGTGATCAGCGATGTAGTAGTGACGGAACCCATAACTCACGGGGGATGTGGTGATATGTGACGGTTTTTAACCAAAATTTGGTCTTAGTTAATTTTAAGGTCTGAACGGAGTCATGGGATAATTAATCTAGACTATTATGTTAGGGTTTTTGGGGATCTGGGACGGCTCATGGGTTAATAGCCAGAGGTTGCAAAAAATATTGCCGTAGAGATTGTGGGCTAAAATGAAGCCTAGACCAGCTAACCCACAGGATAATTCTTGAGTGGTATAGGGGGTTAGAATTTCTACAGTTTCCTGATATAGACTCGTCCCAGATTTGATTATTATGACCTTAAATAATACCTCCGCCGCCACCAAACCCCTCGTAGATTTGCCTAAAAGTGGGATGCCTGTCACGATTATTACGGGTTTTTTAGGCAGTGGTAAAACTACTTTATTAAATCACATTCTAGAAAATCAGCAAAATCTCAAAGTAGCTGTATTAGTTAATGAATTTGGCGATATTAACATTGACAGTCAGCTTTTGGTGTCTGTAGATGAAAATATGCTTGAACTCAGTAATGGTTGTATTTGTTGCACCATTAATAACGGTTTAGTCGATGCTGTTTATGCGGTTTTAGAGCGCAGTGAACGTATTGATTACATGGTGATTGAAACCACTGGTGTGGCAGATCCTTTGCCCATTGCCTTAACTTTTTTGGGCACAGAACTGAAGTATTTAACCCGCCTAGATTCTATTTTGACCGTAATTGATGCCGAACAATTTGACGAAACCCATTTCGAGAGTGAGGCGGCTTTTGCTCAGGTCATGTATGGCGACATTATTCTGTTGAATAAAACTGATTTAGTCAGCGAAGCCAAGTTAATTACTTTAGAAAATTATATTAATGATGTAAAAACCAAGGCAAGAATCTTAAGAACCAATTTTGGTGCAGTGCCCTTGCCCTTGATTTTAGATGTGAATATGGATAATGCTTTGCTGCAAGCCGCTTTGTCAGATACGGCTGATGATCATGACCACGACGCGCCGCCCCACCATGATCATGATCACGAATGTGATACTAGTTGTCAGCATGACCATCAACACGATCACCAACATAATCATCATGATCATCAACACGATCACGAAAACCATGATCACAGCCACGACGACCATCACCATCACAGCCATCACTTAGACAATGATGGTTTCGTCGCCATTTCTTTTAATCGGGATCTGCCCTTCGATTTAGATCGGTTTCAAGAATTTTTAGATAAGCAGCTACCCATCGATGTATTTCGCGCTAAAGGGATGCTGTGGTTTAGTAATTTGCCCGAAAAGCGGTATATTTTCCAACTCAGCGGCAAGCGCTATGAACTCAAAACCGATGAGCGCAACCTAGCCAAACCGCCGGTAAATCAGTTGGTTTTGATTGGGCGCAACTTGGATCGCGAGCAGATTTTGGCCCAGTTAGAAGCTTGTTTGATCAAACCTTAGATTGCTAATTTAACGGGAATCTAGCTGCTGACATACTGCCATAGTACAAGTTGCCAGTAGGATGTAATTTGGTTGACTTGGTATGGACTGCTGCTAGTCCAAAGTTCAAAACAAATCTAGAATTAGTTAAAATCTAAATTAGTGGCAGATCAAGTCGTAAAAAATCATGATTGGGGTTGGTTTTTCAGGCTTTTGTATCTTGAGCTTAGTTTTTTGAAGTTAGTTTTGGCGACGGTTAACCAGCCCATAGGTAACCCTATAAATAACCAGCCTATAGACCACAGACACTGCAAAAATTGCATAGAATTTAGATGGTTTAGGTATCAATCCTAAATGACAATCTAAAAACACTGCCTAGAGATTAGGCGCAAATTAAAATTAAATTTTTAGCGACGTGAGCTAATCAATGGGATTCTAAGCTTTAAGGCAAGGCTATAGAGTGCATTGTTTCCTTTCCCCAAGACCCATAACGCCAGAAGTATGAGGCAAATTTCATGCAGGTAGACAACAAAAACGATTCCCCCAAGACTGAATCTAGCTCTCCAACTATGCTCAACAAAGGAACAAGCGCTACCACTCTAAGCAAATCCCTAAAGCCGCGCAATCGTTGGTTGTTACCGCTAATTATTTTAGCTGCTGCGGCTTTGGGTCTATCAGCATGGTTTACGATGAGCCGCTTTGCTAGCCAGAGCAGCATCAATAATGCCCCCAGTGCTACGGCCACCAAAGACGAAGTAAAAAATACTCCTAAATTTGTGACTGCCTTGGGACGCTTAGAGCCAGCGGGGGAAGTAGTTAAAATTAGCTCACCATCAGCTTTAGGCTCATCTCGGGTGATTAAGCTATTGGTCAAAGAAGGGGATGTGGTTAAACAGGGGCAAGTCCTCGCCATTTTAGACAGTTATGATCGGTCAGTGGCGGCTTTGCTGCAAGCCCAGAGCCAAGCCCAAGAAAGTGATCGCCGTTTGGCACAGGTGCGGGTTGGGGCAAAATCTGGGGATATTTACGCCCAAGAAAGTACTCTCAGAGCCGCCATAGCTAACGTTGGGGCAGCAGAATCTAATGTGAATCGCCTCAATGCCGAGGTTGCCATTGCTGGACGGGAATACGCCCGCTATGAAAGTTTATTCAAAGAAGGAGCCATTTCCCAATCGGCTCTAGACGGCTATGCCTTAAAATTACGCACTTCCCAAGAGCAACTCCGCCAAGCCCAACAGCAATTACAGCAAGCTCAGGGCCAAGCCCAACAAGCTCAGGGCTTACTCAGTAGCGTCGCGGAAGTGCGTCCCACGGACATCCAAGCCGCTGAAGCCCAATTACAAACCGCTTTAATCAATATCAAACGGGCCGAAATTGATGTAGAGCTATCCCAAGTGCGGTCAATGCAAAATGGACAAATCCTCAAGGTGTATGCTAAGGAAGGGGAAAGCGTTGGCGCTAATGGCTTATTTGAATTTGGTAATACGGCGCAAATGTATGCCGTAGCAGAGATCTATGAAACTGATATTGGCAAAGTGCAAAAAGGTCAAAAAGCGGTGATCACCAGTGAAGCCTTTGAGGGTGAAGTCACTGGGGTGGTGGATCAGATTGGGATGCGGGTGGCCAAAAATGACGTGCTGAGTACCGATCCGGCGGCGAAAACTGATGTGCGCGTGATCGAAGTCAAAATCAAGCTCGATAGCAGTAGTAAAGTATCTCGCCTCACTAACTTGCAGGTGCGGGTCAAAATTACCCTCTAAAATCGCGATGGTTATTTTTTAAGGGCGAATCATTGAAATACATGAGGTTTGATGCCCTGATTTCAGCCTTGAAATTACAGCAATTTTCAAGCTAACCTAATACAGATGTTAATGATCAAATCCTTGTGGGGCGGGCATCTTGCCTGCCAATCATGTCACTTATTTAGATGCTATGGGCTGTAATGTCCATAAATTAAGTCCATAAATTAACTCCAACAACTATGCAGGATGTTCAGGATTAATCAGTCATGATATTTGCCGTTCCTTTGGCGTGGTTGCAACTCACCTACGAAAAAAGTCGCCTTTTAGTAGCGATCGCCGGAATTTCCTTTGCCGTAATTTTGATGTTTATGCAGATCGGCTTCCGTGATGCTCTGTTTACCAGTGCGGTGCGGATGCAGAGTAATCTCGTGGGGGATTTAGTCCTGATTAGTCCCCAGTCTACTAATTTGGTGGGAATGCGAAATTTTTCCGAGCGGCGCACCTATCAAGCGATGGCTATGGAAGGGGTCGAGTCGGTTAATAGTTTGTACATTGGTTTAGGGGCATGGAAAATCAAAGAAGATGCCACCGGACAAACCCGCAATATTTTAGTTTTAGGCGGTGATCCTGATGCCAAAATCTTCAAAATGCCCGGCATTAGCGCAGAAAATCTCGCTTTAATCAAGCAACAAGATGTTGTGCTATTTGATCGTGGTTCCCGGTTTGTGCCTAATTCGGCAGTGGCTCATGGTTTTGATGGGTTTGGTCCCGTCGTCAAAGAGTGTGGTGTCGATGATCTCAAAACTCAAGCTACCCCCGAAGCTTTTCGCTGTCCTAATTTTGTGACTCGCGAAGTAGCAAATCGTAAACTAATTATTGGTGGCTTGTTTGAATTAGGCGCGTCCTTTGCGGCCGATGGCACGATTATTACCAGCGATGCTAATTTTTTACGCATTCTCGACAACCGCCGTAAGGGTTTGATTAATTTATCCCTAATTAACGTCGATCCTAAACTGAAAATTAAGGATAACTCTGACCTCACGCGCCAAAATATTGATCGGGTAAAGCAAAACCTCAGCGCGATTATGCCCAATGATGTGAAAGTCTTGACGATGGAAGGCTTTATCGAATTTGAACGGGGTTATTGGCAACGCAGTACTGCCATTGGCTTTATTTTTAGCCTTGGTACGGTGATGGGTTTCATCGTCGGTATTGTGATTGTGTATCAGATTCTTTATACCGATGTGTCGGATCACTTGGCGGAATATGCCACCCTCAAGGCGATGGGATATAACAATTTTTTCTTGTCTAAGGTAGTGTTACAGGAAGCGGTGGTGCTATCGGTTTTAGGCTTTTTTCCGGGGATGTTTATCTCGATGGGTTTGTATAATCTGACCCAAAATGCCACCCGCTTGCCCCTCTATATCTGGGATAAAGCCTTACCCATCTTGGGTTTAACCGTTGTGATGTGTACTATTTCGGGGGCGATCTCTTTACGCCGTGTCCAGTCCGCTGATCCCGCCGAGATTTTTGGCTAGGAATGGCTAAGACTATATAATAAGCCGCAACTTTGCTAATCATGTATCGCTATCTGTTATTCCATAAGCCCTATGGGGTGCTGTGCCAGTTTACCGACGACGCAGTACCACCCCGCCCCACCTTGAAGGATTTTATCAATGTGCCGGAGGTGTATGCCGTGGGGCGACTAGACTTTGATAGCGAAGGCTTACTATTGCTCAGTAATAATGGTGTGCTAAAACATCGGCTGCTTGATCCCCAATTTGCCCATGAGCGCACCTATTGGGTTCAGGTGGAACACATCCCCACCCCCGAAGCTCTTGGACAGTTAGCAGCAGGAGTGGTGATTCAAGGTTATCGCACCAAACCCGCTAAAGTTACCTTGATCCCCGAACCAGCCGTACCTGAGCGCCATCCTCCCATTCGGTTTCGGCAAAGCATCCCGACGGCGTGGTTAGAAATCACCCTCACGGAAGGTAAAAACCGTCAAGTGCGACGCATGACTGCGGCGGTGGGGCATCCAACTTTACGACTGATTCGCGTTAGTCTGGGCAATTTGCAACTAAACCACCCCGAATTAGGAAATTTAGCCCAAGGGCAATGGCGCGAGTGCTGCCCCAATGAGTTGCAAACCCTAAAGCAATCCCTCAAATCATCTTTAGCAAAAAATCACCGCAGTAAACCAAATCAGTCGCGAAATTTGCCCCGATCTTCCAGATGACGGTAGATCAAGGCAAATTTCACGACTCAAAATCATCAGTGAATAATTATGAAATAATTCCTAAATCAACACCAGTCACTTAACGGCGCACAAACTCCCGTAATAATTGCTTTTGCCGATCAGTCATTTGCTGCAAAACTTTACGGGCATCATCTTGGCGCAACATTTGCAGCAGTTCTTCGATTTCCGTCTCGTTATTCTTGCCCTGAGCAGCGGGCGCATGACCGTTACTGGTTGCCCCTGATGCGTTTGCTCCTTCCGGCAGCACACATTCGCCAGTTTCGCAGTCTAAACCCAAAGCTTGCCAATAAATCGTAGGAATCCCCTTTCCCCTTTGCCCAAAATGTTCGTGATTCACCAGATTGGACTGCATATAGTTGCGTGGTGAATCATAGAATTTATGAGCCTGAGGAAACGGCACGGTAAAACAACCGAAAGCTTTACGATATTCCTCTGAACCCAAAATGTCATGGATGAAATGGGATGCCCCATGACGCATCAACATATCAGCATAATGTCTGACTTCATCATTATCTTTAGCCACCCGCCCCAGCAAATGCTTCATGCAAGATTCAATAAACTTGGAGTTAGAAGCATTTTCATAGAATTGATTCAGATACACTTCAGAAGTGGTCAGTTCACCAATGAAATGGCGCACCCCTAAACGACCACTGAGAAACTCTTTCTCAATTTTGGCTAAGAGGTGATGTTCTGAGGCATAGGGCTGGCGTTCTAAAATCTGGGTATAAATTGCCTGTAGCGCCACTTCTCGCTGTTCTTTGCTGCTGTGACGGTCAATGGTGATGGATGATGTGTTCATGGGTAAGCCTCCTGATGACTTAATCAATGAATAAATGTGAGTGATGCAATCTAGCTAAGCCAACATCGGTCAAACGATGCACCTTGGTATTGATATATCTCGGATAAACATCTCATTTAGCCGCGATGAGATGTTGGATTTTTCCCCTGCAAAATCAATCGTCAAATTTAGCCATCAAATCTATCAATCAAAATTATGGAATAGGGGCAACATCTTCAATTGATGATCCTAAATTGTTCCACTTGGTTTCTTGCCATTGATGGTGTAGACTCCCCCGTTAATTCCCGTTAATGATGGAAATAATTGTTCCCATCAAAGCGATTTTTCCTGTGAGCAAATCCGCCAAAGGCTCAATCTAAAGTCCACCTCAGACCAATCTAAAATCAATTAATCACGATGTAATAAGGTGGCCACCTTATCAGTATATGGCTTGACTAAGGCAGCGCTTTCTGAGGGCAACATCTTGTCAATT
This sequence comes from Pseudanabaena sp. ELA607, assembly GCA_037130765.1. Lineage (GTDB taxonomy): Bacteria > Cyanobacteriota > Cyanobacteriia > Pseudanabaenales > Pseudanabaenaceae > JBAXSK01. Next base: position 7,117 of record JBAXSK010000080.1, on the reverse strand, counting down.
ACTTCTTGCATCAAGTGATAAGCCACGGAACACTCTTGCAATACTTGATAGGAATAAAGAATAGTCGAGAGCCAGTCCATCATTTGATCTTGGAAAAACAGTTCATCATCCCGCAGAATTGATGCTGATATGTACCGCAAAACATTGGACATATCATATTTACAACGGGCGGCTTGTTTTTGCAGTAAAGCGGGATATTGGTGCGCCAAAAGCTTCAGAGAACGCAGCACAATTTCTTCGGCATGATCGCGCAAAAGATTATAGGTTTTGACCCGCAATGAAAATCCTTTGGCAAAGCGTTCTAGCTGATAAATATCATTGTTAGCCAGATAAACCCGATCAGCTTCAACAGATTTGTCTTCTAGGGTGCGATGAATGGTAAGCATTGTCATTTTTCCTGTCACGAAAGGTTAAGGTTAGAGCTAAATTAGAGTTAGTTTACTAATTCTAAGAAGGAAAAATATCATGTCATAAATTAGTTGCATAATTTCTGGATTAATTATTTCAACTATTATATTTCAAATATATTTAAACTATATTTGAATCGACATTTACAATATTAAATTCAAGATCATTTTTTTGATTTCTACTGTTACTTATCCCCTAATTTTTTCTTTTCCCTAGACTAGATCATACGAGATGTTTTTCACCCTCGGATTATTCTCTAAATAAAATTTAATCTTTTTCAATCTTTGGCTCAGGACTATATTTTTATTATAGTGAGTGCTTTTACTTAACTAAAGTAATAAGCCACGAGATAGCAATTATTGCCGCCGATTGATGGCTCAGATTAATCCAGATCAGACATTCTTTTATTTCTTAACCTGCTTCATCTCCATATCACATCAGCCATATCACGCAACTCGTGATCCCTAGAATTAAATTCACATCAAGCAACCTATTCCTGATAATTTTTACTTTATGCGCTTTAAATGAATTGTTTTGTCAAAAAATGACCGTTTTGTTATTTGATTAATTTTAAGCTTATAATTTAGCCTTTAATTATTTAACAGATTACTAATAACTCATCTGTTAAACATTGTTAACCATATTGTTAATTGTGATGTTGGCTTAAGGTTTCTATCAATACTTTGTTTTATGTCATCAAATAATATTGCGTCGCATTTAGTCCCGTCATTGTTAGAACATGATTTGCGTCCCCTAAAACTACAGCCAGCCACCCAAGACCACCTCGCAGCGATCCATGCCCTTGATCAGCAATGTTTAGGGGGGATGTGGAGCCTAAATACCTATGCCCAAGAATTAGCTAATCCTAAAAGTCGCGTGCTTTGTTTGCTCAGAGATACAGAATTATTAGGATTTGGCTGTCTATGGTCGATTTTAGAAGAAGCGCATATTACATTACTGGCAGTGGCTCCGGCTTATCAAAGCCAAGGATTAGGACGTTTGTTAGTGTGGGGCTTGCTGCATGAGGCGAGGGCTAACCAATCCGAATGGGCCACCCTCGAAGTTCGGAGCCATAATCAAGCAGCGCTGAAAATTTATCAATATTTTGGCTTTGAGACGGTGGGACAACGCCATGCCTATTACCCTGATGGTGCAGATGCTAGTATTTTGTGGTGCAAAGGCTTACACCAGCCGGAATTTAGTGCCAAACTAGACCGATGGCAACAAGAGCTACAAACTAAACTAGCTGGTTCCGGTTGGCACATTGGGTTTTAGATTGGTTATTACTCAAGAGCGCCGGATATGTGAATTTATCGTAATAATTACCCCACAGCGCTCTAAACTTGTAACGATTCACTGAGGAGAAATGAGCTTGTCAGCGCTACCCTAGAAAATTGGTATTACAATTCAGACAGCCATAATCAAAAGCCATAGGCAAAAAGCCACAGGTAAAGGCGCAATACCCACTTAACCAACCGTTGAACTTATGGAGCCAATACTAAAACAGGGAATGCAAGGCGATGCGGTGATCGAGTTGCAGCAACTCCTCCAAAGCAAGGGATTCTATGACGGTCCCATTGACGGCCAATTTGGGGAGAAAGTCACAGAGGCAGTAATTAACTTTCAGGGAGCCTATGACTTGTTATCTGATGGTGTGGTCGCTGACGAAACTTGGTTCTGTTTACGAGACGAGACACCGGAGGATAATTCGGGCTTTTTCAGTACACGAGGTTTTGATGAATTATTAGATGATGGCGAATTATTAGATGATGGCTTTGAAATCTCAGGGTTTGATGAGCCTGATGAATTTGCCCCATCCGATGTGTTGAGCAGCGATGATGATGAAATTGACGAATCAGAACTTAACGAAGATCTGATGGCAACCATTAGCCCAGCGATTTTGTCACAAACTGCCGTGCATCAGATGTGGGGTGACGATCCATCAGCAGCCCTGAGTGCCCCCGATCATTTTTTACACACTGTTAGCGACATAGTTGATGAATTTAGTAGTGATTTGGCCGCTGCTAGTCCCAGTGATACCGGTTTTGGTGATGAAGGTTTTGGCGACGAACTATCCGATGGACTCGAAGATGACTTCGACACAGTAAATACTGCGGTTGATTTAGTAGTTGCAGCCCAGTGCTTTGACTTGAGCAATCCGCAACACGCTAATGCTTTGGGTGAACTAGAAGCCCAACTTGATGGGGCGGTATTACGGGAATTTACGCGCCAATGGTATGCCGCCACCGAAACCCACATCACCTCATTACTCGAAGCTTTCACCAGTTATGACCACGAAGGGCCTGCTAGCCAAGAAACAGCCCTAGAGTGGGTACAAGATCAACTATCACCTAAAGCAGTGCAAGGGTTTGCGATTGCTTGGGGTCAACCCATGGTGCTAAGGACTGCATCAGAGTCAGTCAATACATTGGTTGATGCGTTTACTGCTGATACCACCTTACCGGATGATCCTTTTGACAGTGATGATCAGCAGGATTTGTCCGGTGGGATTAGTGCTGCTGATGTGAGTACTAGCACAGCAGACGATTTAGAATTTGATCAGTTGGATCAGCCAGCGCCCCCTAGTGCTGTTGGTCCAACTAGTGCCCCAGATAGCATGACGAACGACAGTTTAGTTGTGCCAGCGCCCTCTTCAGTGTCCACCACCACGCCACCGACCATGATCTCATCTCTCAGCGATGCCTCTAGTAGTTTAGGTATACTCTCTAGTTTGATTAATGATGACGATGACGCTCCTGACTTTAGCGATCTGCCGCCATCGCAGTTATTAGCCCAAGCTGGTCGATTTGTCCCACCTAAACAAATTAGCCTTGTTGATGCTGCCACTAGTTATTCAGGTTTGTCCCATCAATCCTTTGCCTTGCAGACCCTTGACAAGCAAATTAATGATCAATTAAGGACAGATTTCTGCGCTCGTTGGATGGTAGGTTCCCAAGATTTGGGGCTACGTCCTGACGAAACCCCCGATATTATTTCCCTTGAAGAAGCTTTTCACGGCTATCAGCCCAGCCAAACCCCTTGTCAACCGGTGGCATTGAAATGGCTCGAAGGTCAATTAGCGGAAGTAGATCTGGAAAATTTTACTAAAATTTGGTTTTCACAAAATATTGGTTTAGGAGGGCGCATCAGTCTTTATGAAGCGGCTAATCGCTATGATCCGACTCGCTATCCGGGACAACTAGAAGCTTTAAACTACATCAACGATCAACTGGGTTGTCAGCCCGCTTTGTTGCAACAATTTGCGGCCCGTTGGCAGTCGGCAACCAGTGGGATGATTTTGGCCACAGCGCCAATGGGGATCACGCTCAAAGAAACTTTCTATAATTTTAATAGTGATCGCCATCCGAGCCAAATTTTGGCTTTTGCTTGGTTAGAGCGGCAGTTGTCACCAGCTTTGTTGGCTGAATTTTCGCAACGTTGGTATCAGGCAATTCGGGCTGGCAGTGAGTCGATTAAGTAAATCGAAATCATCACATAGCGATAACTTGAATATAAACTTAGGATGGGCTACGACTCGACTCACCCTAAGTTTTTTTAATGTATAGTCATCAAAGTAAGAATGGCACGGCTTTAAGGCAATAAATAACACCACCCCGTCAGGCTTTGCCTGCCACCCCTCCAAGGGAGGGGAATTAAAGAAAAAGATTCAAATTCCCCTCCCTTGGAGGGGTACGCCACAGGCGGGGGGTGGTCAAGTGCTTTTAATCTGCCAAAATAATTTTAAATAACTATAAATTAATGTGATATTTCCGATGTGTTTGGTCTATATTTGATGATTATTTTAAGTTATAGTCGAAAGAAATTCTTTTATAGTTGATTCGATGTAGTTTGGCATAGCACTAAAGCTTAATCGAATCAATGTATATTGTAAATTGGAGATTCAGAAAATAATGACACCAGATTCACCACAGCCACAAAAAACTAAACAAAGAGAAGTTAAACCCAAAAGATTGGGAATGGGTTTCCGGCAACCACAAGCCACGATGCGAGAGTTTGTGATTTTGCTAATTTTCTTGTTAGGTAACTATGTTGCTTTACATTTATTTATTCCTTCTAATTCATCTTTATCTTACTTTAAAATCAAGAACGATAAAATACGATCACCTATTTTACAAGAAATTGCCTTAATGAAAAATGAGCTTAGCAGCCAAGAAAATCGCTTGCTTGCTCAGCCAAATCCAACCCCAATCACTAAAAATCCTCAAACTGACCAGAGTCAAACTAATTCTGAGCAATCATCTTTAAGCTTAAAGTCATCTAATGGCAACAGTTTACTCACACTAAAAACAATTGAGAAATGGAGAGATAATTTTGGCAAATCCAATATTAGCAAAAAAGAAGAGCGCTATCTAACGGATTTGTCTTCAGATTTGTCTGCGTTACTTAATGAGATCGAAAGCAAAGATATTAAAAAAGAACGCATAAGCATTCTATTGCTGAATATAAATAAAAGTTTAGCCAATCTTGAATTGTCTTTGGAAGACTCCTTAGAACAGAGTTTGTTTTGGACTGGTAATGGCAAGTGGTTAGAAGTTATTCTCTGGAGTTTATTTGGCACTCTGCTATATATAATTCAGCAAACCTCTGAATACTATCTATCCTCAAACCAGTTATCGTCCGGTGGTAACAGAGTTTTAATTCGACGCAAACCTCAATATTATTATTTCCTTTTCCAGAGTCCATTTACAGCTTTAGTAATACTTTGGATTTTGAGTATGGCGAACTTGAATATTGCCGGTATTTCTTTAGCATTAAGTAGCGCGCCATCGGAAGTATTAATCTCATTAGCTTTTATTCTAGGTCTATACAATCGAGTTGCCAATACCCAACTAAATTTGATTGTGGCGAGCATTTTTGGAGATGCATGGAAGAAGACTGTGAGGAAAATTGAGATTCAAAAACATGATGGATCATCAAATCAGAGTGATGATCTAGATTCTAATAAAGACGAAAAAATCGAGGTTCATTATGGACAATGCATTGATTTTGATGTTCTTCCAGATGTAAAAGTAAAATGGAGTATTATCTCTACACCTTCAGTTGGCATCATTAACCCATCAACAGGCACTTACATTGCGCCGCCGGAAGGCTTTTATTATAATGAAAATAAACAATTAAAAGAAGTTCTATCTAAATCGGCTCAAAATTCATCTGAACAAACTAAAGATTCTCCCCATAATACTAACTACACACAGGATATTATTCAGGCTGTACGCGAAGATGAAGAAAGTGTTAGCGCTTTAGCTCTAGTCATTCTTAAAGCAGCACCTCCCGACAAATCTGCACACACCCCCTCAGTAAATCAGGATATTGCAATCAATAATGATGACAACATTATAAGGTAAGCATCCGGTGTTAATGGAGATATAGGAGAAAATTAGCGATGCGGCTTATTGGATTTGAAACATTCTAATATGAGATGGAAATTCTATTCAAGATCAATTTTTTCCTTTTCAGCGCTCAGCAGTGGTGCATACATCATTAAAGCGTGATTTTCTGTCACAAATTCTTCTTTCAGTAACTGATTTGTATGCTGGTCGCGCAACTGGCGAATGAGTTGGTTTTGGCGCATATATCGCCCTGAGATCGGCCCAGTGATTTGATGATTTTGTTCCACAATTTCATACTTATAAGAATTTTCAGTGTCAGAACGAATCTCTCCACATAAATGTTCATCCGTTAGCCAGAGACAGAGTTGATAATTATGGGGAGTTTTATTCTCGATTTGCAAATCAATATAGTTATATGACACAGTTGCGCCACTACCAAATGGGAGTGTACGATTTACGTCTGGGAAAACATCATAGCTATGTCGCCAGCGTTCTTTAATTGATAGAGGAGAATGCAATGTCATCCAATAAATTAGATTCGCTAATTGACATAATCCACCGCCATAACCGGTGCCAACTCTACCATGATCTAGAATCATTCCCAATTTAAATCCTCGGTTTTTAGTTGGATTCCTGACCAGATACCAGAAAGAAAAAATCTCTCCTGGCTGAATGACTAAATTATGGATCTTGGCGATTGCCAGACCTAAATTAGTGACTTTATTGTGTTGTAGCCACATATCCACATCTTTTAACTGGCGCATCAGAATAGACTGATGCCTGAAAATGTGGGCAGGCAACGGCTCAGAGACAATTTGAGTGGCAAACTTTGTATTAGAAAAAGACCATTCAAATCGACGTTTGAGAATATAGAAATATCGCCCTAACCACAGTCTCAATTTGCTACGCTTTACAGGTTCTGGCAAGTTGTAAGTTTGCATATCTATATCTCTATTCTAAATAGTGATGTTTTATATGATCATGGATTATTGCAGTAAATTCTGAATCAAACCCACTACAAGTCTGGCGATCTTACAGTAGCAGGGAAGTTTACTAACTTCAATAAAGTGATGCAGCCCTGACAGGGCATGACATCTAAATTAGATTATATCACACCAGGCAAGATGTCTCCCCACAAGGGATTTGTATTAATATCTGTGTTCCATCGAACTCAAAAACAATATATTCACTTACCGAACTATACCCATCTTGGCATTTGTTATTCATGTTTTATTTAGGTGACAAGTTTTATAATGTGACAATTATCATATCGCTTGAATAAAACTAAAATCTGCAGCCATCGCCAATTACAGTATCGCTCTCCCAATGTCCAATCTCTGTCTTTAAGTCAGCAATCT
>JBAXSK010000008.1:0-41685 GCA_037130765.1 Pseudanabaena sp. ELA607 | reverse complement strand
AGTTTTGATGTAGTTGTTTTAGTGTAATTATTGGGGTGGGATTCGTCTTAATCTAAGTCTTAATTAAAGTTTTAGTTGACTTTGGTTTTTACGAATCCCCACTCTTATCGCTGTCAGTGATGCTCAACCCATGCGCTTGTTTAGTATTATTGCGTTATTTATTTCAGGGCTATTAGTTACTAGTTTAATTGGCTGTCAACCACCAAACACGCCGCCCCCAGAATTGGCAGGCAGAGCTATTGCTAGTTTGCGGCAACAGCAGGGAATTTCCGCCACAACTCCGGTTGATGTGATCAGCCAAAATCTGCAAAAAGTCAACAGTGATGATATTTGTCAAACCAGCGCTCCTAGCCAATACGCCTATATTTTCAATCTAAATGCGGGGGATACTAATTACGTGGTTCATGTAGTTAGTGATAGTCGGATTGAAATATGTGGTTCGCAACAGAAACCAACGGCAAATAATCGCTACAGTGGCACAGGTTACGAACTCAAATATCCCAAGAATTGGTATTTATTTGATAGTGGTTTGCGCAGTAATGGCATTAGCCAAGTCTTAATCTCTCCTAAAAAAATTGCCGCAGTTGATCTCAGTGAAGCTGTTAGCCAATTACAAATTTTTAATCAATCTTTTATTTTAATTAGTCGTGAGCCAGTATCTGCGGCGGCACTTCAGGTCAAAAAACAATTAAGCCTCGAAGATAGTCTGTTTTTTCGCCAAAATTTGATTGCAATTCAGCCGGATATTTTGCCAGTTCCTGACAGTTTAAAAGCTAATATCCCTACGTCAAAAAATAATAATCTGCCCTATCTCAATCAACAAAGATTTAGCGCCGGAGTAATTGATGGTAGTGGCTCAGTGCAAAGATGGCAGGGAATCGCGATCACCATCCAAACAGCGAAATATTTCTATGTTTTGCAATTTGTCGAGCCTCCGGTGGGCAATCCAGAATATAAAGCAGTTTTTGAACAGGTGGTAAATTCTTTTAAGTTGTTAGTCCGTTAATCTTTTAACTAAAATTAATTCGTTATAACTTGCAATTTTTAATTATAGCGATTTAATCCGATCAATTCCCCTCAGAATCTAGAACTACCTGTGGGCTGGGGCTAAAAATCTGGGCCAAGCTGTTAGCTACCCCCTGCCAGTCTGTGTCGTCAGCATTGAGATATAGCAAAAACCAACCCTCACGTAAGACGGATTCCTGTAATAACAGTCGATCTGTGGCAGCAATTTTAACGGGATTGGGGGTTAGATCACACTCTGCACCCATAAGCTCTACCATGACAACCAAAGCAAAATTTTTAGTAATGCATATAAAATCTGGTTGATAGCCTTGAGGAAATCCCGTTAGCGCCACGCAAGGTCGATAAACCCAAGTCCCATCAGCCACTAAATTGGTTTGCAACCAAGTCCAGACACGGCGATAAATTTCTGAACTAGAACTCAATAGATCTAAATTTTGATTAGTTAATTTATCTCCATAATCTAAGTATTGTGGTGACTTTGGCGGAGACTCTTGCCAAAATTGGGCTAACTGATTTTGACGAAACCGCCACACTTGACTTGACCCATGCCGTTGAGCAATATCCCGCTGATTTTGCCCCTCCCGCCGTGAATAAGCCTCCAATTCCTGAAAATAAGCTTCCATTTGCTGGCTATAAGCTAAGCGCCGCCGTTGATAGCCCTTGAGATGATATTGCCCCAGCACCACAATAGCCACAATTCCACCAATTAAAATCATCATACTTAGCAGCAGGTTGAGTCTGGCTAAGACGATGACCACCAAGAGCAAAACTATGGTTTGTCCTAAAATTAGCTTGACATCTAAGGGTTGAGGCTCCACAGTGCGGGGTAAACGGGGCGGCACATCATTAAACCGAGGCAAAGGGGGCATCATTTGCAAAATACGCCGCACAGGTACAGGGAGCAATAACCCTGTTTTGACAATTTGGTACACCATGAACAACTTAAAAACGACAATTAAAGGACAAACAGATCATGCAATCAAATCACATCCGGTGAAATTCCCTGCCATGCTTCAGCATCACTTCAGGCTACATTCCGAATCTATGATATACACAAAATAAATGCAAAACTCGTCTGCATGAATTTGTAATGATTAATAGATGATTTTTTGGCAATTTTGTCAATATCCAACCTTACCAAAACTTATCACCAGTAACAGGTTAACCAAACTCCTATCCAAATCCCTGACCGAACCCACCAATCAAGGCTGAAACCAACTTAGTTTCGCCGCCGTCATCAATAATCTTAAGTGGAGCAATCTAAGATATTTAGCCGAAACACAGCCTCAGATTCGATCCTAAACAGACAAAAATGATACGATTGTTATGGGGGAATACTCCAAGGTTAAAGCAGGGTAAAGCCCAACCATTAACCAAAGTCATATCTTTAAACACTTGCTGACAAGCTGTTTTTGGTATAACCTATCTGGTGAGTTTTTGCCCACTATTTAGACCAATAAACTCCCTACCGATGGGATGCAAAACCTTGAATTTAGTTTAGTTTCATTGTTATTTTCAAGAGGTTGAATTTAAAACTTTAATAGCGCTTTAACAGATGTGCCTAATCTGTGACTACAGTCCAACCAACTAAAGCCAAGGCAACTATAACCAAGATAATTGCAACCAAGATAATTACAGATCCTCATTGCAGCTATGTTTATGCATAGATTATTGAATTCAAAATCTGTACCGACTAAACCTAAAATTGTTACGGTGAGGAGCACTGCTGACTGATGACAGGATGTATTTCATTAGGAAAACAACTATTAGACCAAGCACTCTCCGCCACAAATTCAGATTTGCCAGCGTCTAACCATAGTCAGCCATATTGTGATTCACCGCCAATTTCCACTATGGTGACGATTCTAATGGTGATCCCATGAGCCTGCCATCTCCTGCCCAAGACGATTATTCCCCTAGTCCCTCTCCTAGAGCCTTGTCACAATTTACATCTTCCCCTTTACCCCATAGTCCTATTGCGCTTGATCCCTGTGAATCTGGTGCCGAAGATCAGTTTAGTGGTGATCCCAGCCACACAAACAAGCAAGCAAACAACCAAGAAAATAGCGTCCTTGAGCCATTGCCTATGTTGGATACATCCCACTCAGATTCGACTAGCTTAGATAAACCGCGCTCAAGTGATAGTCATGGGGTGACCCACGGCAGCAAAACCCCTAAGAAAATCCCTAGTCCAAGCTCTAATAACAAACTCGCTAAACAGGGTAATAAAAGCACTGCTCTAGGGGATCAAAGTTCCCTTGATGCCCAAAAGCGTCGCTCTCAGAAATCACCTCTAAAGCAATCTAAATGGCTTTTTTCTGTGATGGCTTTAGTAGCAGTGGCTTCCGGTGGGCTAGGGGCATCATTGGCATTGATGATGAATAGCAAGCCCTTTCAAAAGCCTTTAACGACCCAAGAAGCGGCGGTATTCAATCAAGAAGGTAGTATGACGGCGGGGGGGGCTGGCTTGCCTAGTTTGAGTCGTCCCGTAAATATTTTGGTTATGGGGACAATCATGTTGACCTCAGATTTACCAGGTGCGACAGGTCCCAGTAAAGAGCGTTACCTCGAAGAATTAGACAACAACCTCAATGGCATGAGCGATGCCATGTTATTAATTCGGTTTGATCCCGAAAGTCGTAAGGTATCGGTGCTGTCGATCCCTCGAGATACCCGTGTGCCCATTCAAGGAGTCGGTGTCACCAAAATTAATTTTGCGAATTATTCGGGCGGGGCATCTCTAGCAGCCCAAACCGTTAGTCGGACTCTAGGGGATATTACGATTGATCGCTATGTGCGGCTTAATGTCAGTGGTTTTGGCAAGTTAATCGATGCTTTGGGGGGCGTAGATGTATATGTACCCAAATTGATGAAGTACCAAGATGATAGTCAACATCTTTATATCAGTCTCAAAGCGGGTCAGCAAAAACTTAATGGCTCTAGGGCAATTCAGTATATGCGCTATCGCCATGATGATTTGGGGGATATTGGGCGGGTGCAGCGCCAACAGGCATTTTTTCGCGCTCTGATTGAACAGAAAATGAAGCCAGCCACGATCCTGAAAACCCCAGAGATCATGAATGTTCTGAAAGAAAATATTGATACTAATCTTTCCGTCGAAGAAATTTTGGCTTTAGGTTATTTCATTACCCAAGTGCAGCGCCAAGATGTCAAAATGCTGATGCTGCCGGGGCGTTTTGCTAATCCAGGGGAATTTGATACCTTAAGTTACTGGATTTTTGACCAGCGTTTAACCAGAAAATTATTAGATAAGCATTTTGGTGTGCCTTTGCCCACTCGCAAGGACGATAACACCGCCGAAATCGCCCCGCCGGTGATGCGGATTGCCGTCCAAGATAGTTATGCTCAACCGGAAGGGGTTAAACGGGCCACGGTACGTCTGAGTAAAGCGGGCTATGAGCAAGTTTTTCCTGCTCCTGAACAACCTTGGCATCGACCAATTCCTAAGACCCAGATTATTGCCCAAGGCGGTGATCGTGAAGCGGCCGAAAAAGTGCGTGAAGCTTTAGGTTTAGGGGAAGTATTAGTGGAGTCTACGGGGATTTTAGAGTCTGAAGTGACGGTACGCATTGGTCAAGACTGGCTCAAGGCTAATAACTTGCCCACTAAGCCCCCAGCCCCCAATGCCAACACAACGACAAATCGTAATAAGTCTAATATCCCAAGGCTATAAAGTTAAGAATTCCTGAAATCATCAAAGGTTAGTTGTGCCCCAAGGTCTTTGCTTGGGGTAATGTTTTATAGGCTTGGGTGGTATATCCCCTCGTTCCGGTCATGGGTTATATTCATAATCAGCTTTATGCTTAATATTTTTGCCATACCCGTCATATATTCATTGTAATTTCATCTAAATATTCTTAACATTTATGAAAACATCAATTAAATCTTACTTTATGCCCCTGATCGGCTGGTGGGGTAAAGTTTTTGCCTTGGTATTAAGTTTGAGTTTAGTTTGCGGTGGTGGGGTTGCTCCGGCATTAGCTTTAGAAGTAGCCGATATTCCTGATTTAAGCGCAGTGCAGGCTTTAGCGGGACAAACTTGGGTCTTAGATGATGCAGAAGTCCTTAACACCTTGACAGAAACTAGCCTGAAAAAGCAAATTGAAAAGCTAGCTGACACCACCAAGGATCAAATTCATGTGGTGACGGTGCGCCGGATTGATTTTGGTCAGCCCATTGAAGAATTTACCCAAGAATTATTCATCAAGTGGTTTCCTAATACTGCTTTGGCAGCTAATCAATTGTTAGTGGTGGTGGCAACGGAAGATCACCGCACGGCTTTGTATGCTGGTGAACAAGTGGCGGCGACTTTAACCACAGCATTGCAGCAAAGTATTACGAATACCAATATGTTGTTGCCAGCCCGCAAGGGTAATTTCAATCAAGCCGTAACCGACGGGGTGGAGCGGATCGCTGCCATTTTATCTGGCGCACCAGATCCTGGCGAACCCGTCGTGGTGCAAGAGTCAGGCACTACCAGCAACTATGCCACTGCCGAAGAGACAAAGAAGAATGGCGGTATTTCCATTGGTTGGGTAATTGGTTTGCTCACCGCTGCCACAGTGATTCCCATGGTGACTTATTACTGGTTTCAGAATCAGCCTTAATCACAGGATGCATCAGGTTTCACCCTGTAACAATTGTTAGTCAAAATATAAATTTTAATCAGCTTACAAAAATGAGGGGCGGCATGGTCTACCCTCATTTTTTTTGTGGACATTTTGTTATTTATAGTTATTTAAAATTATTTTGGTACATTACAAGCACTTGACCACCCCCCGCCGTTGGCGTACCCCTCCACGGGAGGGGTGACAGGCTTTGCCTGACGGGGTGGTGCTACTTATTGCCTTCAAGCTGTGCCATTCTTAATTTGGTTGACTATAGTTGCAGTTAATCCCCTAAACTCAGCTATGTTTTGCCAAAAAAGATCAATCATGATGCCAATTAGGACAAGAAATTAGTCTTAGTTGGATGACTTAACTTGATAATTTCTGTCCCTAAGTTATAGGCTAAAGCTTTAGCAATTTTAATAAAAAAACCTCAATAACATGACTCCTAAATAATTGCCATGATATGAGCAAAATCAAGAAATTTATTAACATCCTTGATTAAATATCCTAAATTAAATCAGCAGATTTTTTCGGCATTATTTTGGCACGACCTTGACAAAATATTCTGCTAATATTGTCAAGGGAAAAACAGATTTAAGCTTATTTTAATTAATTAAAAAATATTTAACCTCAGATCATTCAATAATATCTAAATATAGATCTTAAGCTTAGTTTTATGAGCAAAGCTTGCCTTATTTTTACGGCGATTGTAAATATTTAGATCACCTTGATAACAGAAATATTATCATAATTAATCACCGTAAAATCGTTTCTAGGAATATATTTCAGTCAAAACAAACGATAAAATACAACTAAATCAATTAGTGGAATTAGGTATAACTATTGAGACAAATCAAATCATTGGCTCCAAATCAAATACCAATATTTCACTAAAATTAATAACTTTGTTAAGTTTAGTATTTTTATTTAATTATCTTATTTCCTTAGCCAATAAATTATATAATATTGGAGTGTTCATTAAGCTCAAGTTCATTAACAAGCAGCTAAATACTGCGGCTACTAAAGAGTTTGACGTAATCGATTTAAATTAAGTTCAATTTAATTAGCTAAGTCATCTAGTTGCTATTTGAGTTTTAGCCAAGCATCACATATTAGTGAGTCACCCTGAGTATTAATGAGCATAAGTGAAACATCTTTAAGGATTCCGCTGAGCAAAAAATGATCAGCCACGGAATTTATCCACACTCAATTGGGCAGGAGGTGGAAATTGTGCAAGGCAAATTTCATAGCCAACAGCTATTAGCTCTCTTAAAAAAGCTAGAGAGCCTAAGTTTTTCGGGAACCGCTTATCTCACCCTAGAGACCAGCGATCCCCACAGTGCCAATTGCGTTTTGGCTTGGCGGTCGGGGCAGTTAATGTATGCTTTACCCTGTTTGCCAGATATACATTCCATTGTGGAATTTTTGGAGCATAAGCTACATCGGCAGTGGATTGGGCCAGCGGTAGCTTTTGCCTCCCGTCAACTCAAAGACTCCCACTCCACTCAGGAATTGATTGAGCGACTGATTGCGATGGAGTTATTTACTTGGGGGGAGATTGAAGCCGTTTTTTATGCCCAAACGATTACCCGCTTAGAGCAAATTTGGGATTGGGCAGGTAGTTTTCAACTGGAAAAAAACCTCTCCCTAGAATTGCGTTCCGCTTGGAAGATTAGTGATTTGCTCTTAGAGCTAGCCCATCGCAAAGATCGGTGGGAATCCCTCAAGCCTACTATTACTTCAATGCACATGATTCCTTATCGGATTAACAGCGGTAATGAGTCAGAAATTCCGCCTTCGGTACGCAAGCATTTGGAAGATTGGGTGGATGGGAATCGCTCCTTAGAATTGATTACCCAGTCCTTAGAAAAAGATCCCTTACAAATTGCTCAGTCCTATTACAAGTGGGCGAAGGCGGGTTGGGTTGCTTTAAATAATGGGGCAACCGCCACGCGGGAAAGTTTGCCGTTAATTGTCACCATTGATGACAGCGCTGTGGTACAGCAGATGGTGCAACGCACTTTAAGCTCATTTTGTCAGGTGATGGTGGCCAGCAATGCTGTTGACGGGTTGGGGATTATGTATCATCATCCAGTGCGCCTGTTGTTGTTGGATGTGATGATGCCGGGGATCGACGGCTTAGAAGTGTGTCGCACGATTCGCCGAATGCCCCAATTTGCGGATTTACCAATTATCATGCTGACGGGTAAGGATGGCTTTTTTGACAAAATGAAGGGCAAGTTAGCAGGTTCTAACGAATACATCACCAAACCCTTTGAACCAGATCATCTACGGCAGTTGGTACGCCAATATTTGGGACTAGGGCAGCCCCAAGAGTCCAGCAATGGCAAACCCACGGGGACGACCCAGCCAGTAGCGGCTCCGTTGCCACCACAAGCCACCACAACTTACCCTAATGGTACGAACGCCAATCAAGCCGATCACCCTGGAGCGAGCAATGGCGCTGGGGGTGTGAAGCAGTCGCCATCTGTAGCCCAGGGACGCGCCACCATGAAAAATCAGCATGGGGAAGATCGGACTTTGATTCAGTATCAACATAGTTGAGTGGGGAGAGATTGTGATGTTAAAACAGAACTACTATGTAATTTTCACCCTGCATGGCTTGACCTACGGTATTGATGCCACCTTAGTCAAAGAGATTTTCTCCTTGCCCGAGTTGACTGTAGCCATTGATGCCCCCGATGATGTAGTAGGTTTGTTGAATTTGCGGGGTAAATTAATTGCGGTGATGGATTTAAATCATCGCTTTGGTTATCCATTTCAGGAATATCAATTGAGTGATTCCATTATTGCCATTGAAAAAATCGAGCATGGCGAAAGCAAAATAATCGGTATCGTGGTCAATCAGGTTAGAGAAGTCACACCCATCGCCCCAGAAGCCATTGATGATACGATTTATAGCCGCCACCCCACCCGTTTGATTGGGAATGTCGCCAAGTTAGGCACAGAAACCATTGCCTTGATTAATAGTGAAGCTCTGTTGACATATACCAGAATTTTAGAAGGCAAGATGCTGGCAGAACGGGATCTAGGCGATGGTTTGTTTGACACCATATCTGAGCTTGAAGTAGCCAGCCATAGTGAGCCTTGGGTAGAGAAACGCGGCAATTTCTTTGACACCTTTTGCGCCCATAGCACACCCCAGCAGCGGCAAATGTTTCGCACCCGCGCAGAGCATTTGATGCAAGCTTCCCAACGCAATGACTTAATGGGGTTGCGTCCCTTGGCGGTGGTGGGTTTGGGTGATGAATACTTTGGTTTAGATTTGGAAGTGGTGCGCGAATTTACAGAATTTCATCAAGTTACACCGATTCCTTGCTGTCCTGATCATGTGGTGGGGAATATTAACCTACGGGGTGAAATCGTGACTCTGATTGATATTCGCCGTGCTTTACATATGCAGGTTGATAGCCAAACCAAAACTTCTAAAGCCATTGTGGTGCATATTGATGATTTGGTGATGGGCATTCCCGTAGAGCGAGTTTTTGATGTGCTTTATTTACAAAAGAGTGACATCAAACCCAATCCCACCGCCACAAGCGAAGGAGATCGCGACTATCTGCAAGGCACAGTTTTGTACCATGACAAAATGATGGGAATTTTAAACCTTAGTAAAATTTTTGCCGAAGGGAATCTTTCGGTAAATGAAGAAGTTTAAGATTACATCATGGAATAATTAGGGCGATTTCGCTATTACAGATCTTAGGCACAAATATTAGGCATTATTGGGAGTAAATCTATGTTGAATAATATGAAGCTCAGAGGCAGGATGTTGGCTGGTTATTCCGTGCCAGTCGCTTTGATCGCCGGTTTAGCATTAGGGGTTTATGGTACATCTCAGAGCGTGAGTCGTAATTTTGATGATGCCCTCGAAGCCGTAGAGGGGGCGCGAATGTCTGACTACATTGAATTGCGGGTATCGCAAATTTCGCGGCAAGCGAGGGGATATGCCCTCACTAGGGATAAGGAGTTACTACAACGGTACGAAGATGGCGTGAAGTATCTCAATGAAACTCAGGAAAAAGCGAAGTTACTCTTGCCCAAATTAGTTCCTGAGCAAAAGGAGCGCATGAGCAAGATGATCGAGTATTCTGATCAATATGAGGCAATTACTCGTAAACAAGTTGAAGCAGCCAAAGCCGGTCAGAATAAACTAGTGGTAGATTTGACCGAAGAAGGGGCATCAGTCTTGAAAGCCTTTGAAATTGTTATGAAACCCTTTGATAGTCGGCAAAACGAACTGGTCAAACAAGCGGAAGTATCGACTAAAAATGCTTTAGGAATGTTGGTTACCATGTCTGTGATTGGAGCCACCGCTTCTTTGGGGATTGCTTTGTTTGTCGCCTATGTCATCTCTTCGGCGATTGCCAATACCCTCAATCAAGCCGCCAGTGAAATTGCTAGCTCATCGGCTGAAATTGCAAGTGCGGTGGAAGAACAGGAACGCACTGTATCACAGCAAGCAAGTTCTGTAAATGAAACTTCCACTACTATGGGGGAATTGGGCACGTCGTCGCGGCAGTCAGCAGAACAGGCAGAGGTTTCGGCTTCTGGGGCACGTCATGCCCTATCTTTAACCGAAGGCGGCACGAAAGCTGTGCGACAAACCCTTGATGAAATGACCACCCTCAAGGATAAAGTAGGAGCCATTGCCGAACAGATTTTACGTCTGAGCGAGCAAACTAATCAGATTGGGAATATCTCTGGTTTGGTGGGAGATTTAGCCAATCAAACTAATATGTTAGCGCTCAATGCGGCGGTAGAAGCGGCTCGGGCAGGAGATCATGGTAAAGGCTTTGCCGTAGTTGCCGAAGAGATTCGCAAATTGGCCGATCAAAGCAAGAAGTCAGCGGAGAAGATCAATACCCTAGTTTCCGATATTCAAACGGCAATTAATTCGACCGTCATGGTCACCGATGAAGGGAATAAGACCGTTAACGAAGGTTTATCCTTGGCTCGCAGCATGGCAGAAGCATTTACGGGAGTTTCTGATTCGATTAACAATGTCTTTATCAGCAGTCAGCAGATTTCCCTCAATGCCAAACAACAAGCCGTCGCCATTAACCAGGTAGTCGAAGCTATGAATGCGATTAATCTGGGGGCACGGGAAACCGCTTCGGGAGTTTCGCAAATCAAAGTCAGTACCCACCAACTTAATTCCGCAGCCCAAAAACTGCAAGCCGTCGTTTGAGAAAGGCAAAAGTAAAAGGTAAAAAGTAAAAATCTATTGATCCCTAGCTTTTACCTTTTTACTGTTACCTTTTACCTTTTGACTTGTATCTTTCTCCTTTTTCCTTCCCATCGGAGTTGCTATGTATATCCAAGACGAAGAACTCAGAACAGTCTTTAAGGTCGCTAGTGAAGAGCATATCCAAAAGCTGGAAGAAGATTTTCTATTTCTGGAAAAGAATCCGCAAGATTTAGCCCACTTAGAAGAAGCTCTGCGCGAAGCTCACACCCTCAAAGGCGATGCTCGGATGCTGGGGATTTCTGGGGTAGAGACTTTGACCCATCAAGTGGAAGACTTACTCGGTGCAGCTAAACGCGGGGAATTAGAACTGACCGGTAAAATGCTGGATCGGCTCTATTTAGGCTTAGATGCGATTCGGCAATTAGTTCATGAAGCGATTACCGATGAAGAAGCGCGGATTAGTATTTTTGAAGTGCTAGCCCAGTTAATGGGAGCAGAAATGCCAGAACCATCTCGCGAAGATAATGATCCTTTTGATGAAACAGAAGACAATATTACGACTGTTGAGACTTTGCCAAGGGAACCATTATCCTCACCGTCGGTTACTGTCTCGCCTAATCTATCCCCTACTAGCCTCAACGTGTCATTACCGGTAATTTCGGCGACAATTCCCCTAGGATCAGATTTAGGTAATGAGCTAGTTCCCAATGTGTACCACAGTGTTAATGGTAATGGGCATAGTCATCAGAATGGCAATGGGAATATTAGTCAAAATACATTACCCACGTCATCCCCCAATACGCCACAAAACACACCACCAAAGCCTAACCATAGCGTTGCTTACGGCGATCTAAGGGAGCCAGTCAATGGCAAATCTACCCATAGCAATCCCCTTAACACAAATCATTTAGGTAATTCCATTACGGTTACGGATCGGGTTAATGGTAGTGCTGATTCTAGTCCATTACCCAGCACCCCACGACCAGCCAAACCAGAAACCAAAGCTGCTAAATCTGCGTCCCGTCCAACGGAACTGCAATTTCCAGCGGAATTACACCCCCCAGTGCCGAGTTCCGTTTCCGCTACCTTTAGTGAAACTGATAAATATCGCATCGATACTATTCGCGTTGATCCCCAGAAGTTAGATGCCTTAATGACCCAAGTGGGGGAATTAACCGTTACGAAAATTCGCATTGCCCAACGTTTAACGGAAATTGAAGAAATTATTGGCTTGTGGGAAGAATGGAGCCGTGATACATTTGTCAGTCGTTTGGCGATGGAAAAGCATCGCGGTGAGCATACATTTTTAGGCGATAGTCATAGCACTCATGGCTATATCCAGAAAAATGCTCAGAAAAATGTGAATTTCCATCGTCGCCTCGAAGAAAGATTAGAGCGATTAGGGAACCAATTAAATCATCTGCGGCGCAATACTTACGAAGACACGGCGCGGCTTGACACCATTGCGAGCGACCTCAAAGAAGGGATTCGCACCTTGCGGCTATTGCCTTTGTCTACGGTATTTAATCTGTTTCCGCGTATGGTCAGAGACTTAGCGCGACAACAAGCCAAGGAAGTCGAATTAGTGATCGAAGGCGGCGAAACCTGCGCTGATAAACATATTTTAGAAGAGATTAAAGATCCCTTAATGCATTTAATTCGGAATGCCATTGATCATGGGATTGAATTACCTTCAGAACGGGAGAAGGCGGGGAAATCGAGGGTGGCTACCATTCGCTTGCGGGGGTTGCAAAATGCCCGTAGCATTGCCATTGAGATTAGTGATGATGGGCGGGGTTTGAATATTGAGCAAATTCGTCAGGCGGCATTACAACGGGGTGTCTGTCGGGAAGAAGATTTAAACACCATGTCTCCGGCACAGATTCAAAATCTGATTTTTACTTCAGGATTTTCCACCCGCTTAGCGGTCACGCAAATGTCAGGACGCGGGGTGGGGCTGGATGTGGTGCGTACTAACATTGAACGGCTCAAAGGGGATGTGTGGGTCGAGTCTATGGCGGGGCAAGGCTGTCTGTTTCGGATGCAGATCGACACTACCCTCGCTACTACCCATGTTTTGATTGCGGCAGTGAAAAATACCCCCTATGCCTTGCCGGTGGAATTTGTGCAAACCACGCGGCTGATCCCCCGTCAAGAAATTTTCTCCATTGAGGGCAGCCATACGATCACCATTGATGAGCATCCCGTGTCCGTGGCATGGCTGGCGGACTTGCTCGAACTGGACGCTACCGAACGGATCGCCCAAACTCCTAATGGTCACACTAAAGCTTTACCCTGCATTATCCTGAAAATTGGCGTAGAGCGTTTAGGCTTGATTGTCGATGCTTTACTCGATGAGCAAGATGTGGTAATGAAAGCCCAAAGTAAGCTGCTGAAACGGATTCGCAACGTTACCGGAGCCACTATTTTAGGTACGGGGGAAGTGTGTATGGTCTTAAATCCAGCGGACTTGCTCAAGTCGGCCCGCAAACGCGCTGGCTTCATGTCTACCAGTAAACTGCTAGAATCCGTACAACGTAAGAAAGTAGTACTCATGGTCGAAGATTCCATTACCGTCCGTACCCAAGTCAAACGCATCCTCGAAAATGCCGGTTATGAAGTCATTGCGGCCGTTGATGGGCTGGATGGTTACGAAAAACTTCGCACCAAACCAGTAGATGCCGTAGTCTCGGATATTCAAATGCCCCACCTTGACGGTTTAGAGCTAACCGCCCGCATTCGTCAGCACAAGGAATATGCTGAATTACCGGTGCTGTTGGTCACGTCTCTAGCTTCCGAAGAGGACAAGCGCCGAGGGGCAGAGGTAGGGGCTAATGCTTATATTGTCAAGAGTGCTTTTGATCAAAACGTCCTCTTAGAGACTCTAGGGAGGCTGATTTAATGGCTAAGCCACCGATTCGCGTGTTACTGGTGGATGACTCCCACATTGCCCTAGAGATCCTCCAGCGGATTCTGTCCCAAGCACCAGATATTCAAGTGGTGGGTTGCGCCAAAGATGGCATTGAAGCTTTAGCTTTGCTGCCCCAAGTCAATCCTGACGTGATCTGCACTGATTACCATATGCCCCGCATGAATGGCTTGCAGTTGACAGAATTGGTGATGATGAAATATCCGCGCCCCATTCTGGTAATTAGTATTTCGGTGCAAACGGAAGATGCGCGGACCATTTTTAGGATGCTAGAGTCGGGCGCAGTGGATGTATTCCCGAAGCCGCCTAGTGGTCTATTTGAAGATTACAAGCGGATTCAGCAGGATTTAGTCGAGCGAATTCGGGTGCTGTCGGGGGTTTCGGTGTTTACCCGCACCAAGCGTAACGTGCTGTTATCGATGGAAAAACAAACCCGCAAGGAGCCAGCACCGCCACCCATATTTTTTGCCATTGCCCCAGAGACCCAAATTGTTGCCATTGGTGCATCGACCGGCGGGCCCCAAGCATTGCAGGCGATTTTGACGCAAATTCCCGTCGGTTTTCCTGCGCCGATTGTCTGCGTGCAACATATCAGCAAAGGCTTTTTGATGGGATTAATTGACTGGCTGGGTTCGTTGTGTCATTTACCGGTCAAGGTGGCAGTCCAGGGCACAATGCCAGAGGCAGGGACAATCTACTTTGCCCCCGAAGATCGCCAGTTAGAATTTGATGATCAAGGGAGATTCTTATACAGTGCGCCATTTCCGGTGGATGGTCATTGTCCCTCAGTGACTGTTACTTTCCAATCTGCGGCTAAGATCTATGGGGCACGAAGCATTGGCGTTTTGCTCACGGGGATGGGGCGCGATGGGGCCACAGGCTTGCTGGCCATTCGCAAGGCAGGAGGGGTTACTATTGCCCAAAATGAAGCCACTAGCATTGTGTTTGGGATGCCTCAGATTGCCATCGAAATCGGTGCTGCACAAAATATTTTAGGTATCCAAGAAATTGCGCCCTTTGTGATGAACCATATTCTGACTACTCAAACCACTTCCGCTTTGTTTAAATAACTATTATTAAATAATTTCTGCAATAAGTTATTTAATAGTAATTACATTGATTTGCTGATGATTCGCTTTTATCCCTGACATCCAACACTGTAGCTCTGCAATATGATTACGATTCCCCAAGCAGTACTAGATAAACTAAAAAGTGCCATTACGGAACGCTTGGGTATTTATGTGCGTCCACAGGATGATGCTACTTTTTGCAAGAAAATTCATATTCGGGTGCAATTCCTCAAAATCTCGACCTACGAATCCTATTGTGATTTTCTCAATTGTGGTACAGAACAAAGTGAATCGGAATGGCGGGAATTAATTCGGCAAATTACCATTGCTGAGACTTATTTTATGCGGGATAAGGGGCATATTCACCTCTTACAAAATAATATTCTACCGGAAATAATTCGCGCCCAACACCCTCAAAAAACTTTACGAATCTGGAGTGCGGGCTGCTCTACTGGGGAAGAAGCCTATTCGCTGGCAATTTTATTACACGAATTAATTCCCGACATTGACCAATGGCGATTACGGATTATTGGCAGCGATTTAAATCCTGATGTGATTCAGAAAGCGCGGCAGGGGGTTTATAGTGATTGGTCTTTGCGAAGTTTAACCGATAAGCAAAAGAAACTTTATTTCACTGCCCAAGGCTCCCTATGGCGCTTGCAGGAACGCATCTGCCAAATGGTCACTTTCTATTCTAATAATTTAGTGGATGATGCCTTTGCCCAATATGCGGCAGACTTCTATAATTTTGATTTAATTCTGTGTCGGAATGTGTTTATTTATTTTGAACCCAAATCCATTGAGAAAGTATTACGGCGATTTTATACAGCGCTCAAAAGTAATGCCTATCTAATTACAGGACATATGGAGTTACATGGTCAAAATCTGAATGGATTTAAGGTCAAGGTATTTCCAGATGCAGTAGTGTATCAGAAGAATGATCAGAGCAATCGCACCATATCGCCTCAGATTACGGTGGGCAGTTCGACTAGTGAGCAAGATTTAAGTTATCCCTCAAGTTATCCCGTGGATAAATCCATTGATTCATCTAGTAATTACAATTCGGGATTGAATGATTACTTAAATGGAAGTGTTAAT
Organism: Pseudanabaena sp. ELA607; assembly: GCA_037130765.1. GTDB lineage: Bacteria > Cyanobacteriota > Cyanobacteriia > Pseudanabaenales > Pseudanabaenaceae > JBAXSK01. Next base: position 25,719 of record JBAXSK010000008.1, on the reverse strand, counting down.
CCGGCTCACACTCCTCACCCAAATTCTGAAGATAGTCGGGCTAATCTTTCTAATACGCCTAGCCATTTATCGGGATCTTATACTTGGGAATCCTATAGCCATGCTTCCCGTAATTTGATTAATCCTCTGCCTAGCCAGCCGAAAGATAGCAGCAGCAATCACAGCAGTAATCAATTTACAGAAATCAGAACTGACTGGGATCGTCTAGCCGCTGCCGAAAGTGCCATGAATCGCGCCGGTTATCGGGAAGCATTGCGATATTTAGACCAGATTCAAGAAAAGCGGTTACATTTCTTGAAAATTCATCAACTGAGCGCCTTAGCCCATGCTAATTTAGGTGAGTTAAAACCCGCCTATGAACATTGCGAAGAAGTAATTAAATTAGAACCTAATTCTCCTAAAATTTATTATCTCATGGCCCATATTGCCGATGAAATGGGTAAATATGACGAGGTAAAACAATTACTCAAAAAAGCGATTTATTTGGATTTATATTTTGTGGCGGCTTATCTAGCTTTAGGTGATATGTATGGCCGCGAAAGTGATCGGGATCGGGCTTTAAAAATGTATCGTTCCACCATTGATATTCTCAAAGCTTTACCTAGTCAGGAAATGGTTCCCGAAACCGATCTCACCCCATTGGAGTTAATCCCCCAAGTGGAGGAGAGAATGCGCTGGATTGGGGTGGGTTTTTCTTTATAAAATGACTGCTGGGATTATGGTGTCGTCATATTTTTTTGATATTACCAAAGATATTATTTAATTGTTACCAAGATCATTAAGGCTAAAATCTCTACCACTGGCTAGCAATAATCACAAAATTGTGTTAGTCGTTTGATCAATATTATTGTTAACATTGCGGCAAAAATCATCTAGAGCTAAATCATTATCATCATAACCAAAAGGATTTTCAATTTCTGTCGCTAGTGCCTCAACACCTAATAATACAAAAGCAATCAATCCAGAGACTAAACTAGTCCAATAGCCTAAATTTTCTACCAGCGAAAATGAGATGAGTCCGCAATACAATAAGGTTAAACGACGTAATAAAATAGTATAAGCAACCGGTAAAGGAGTATCACGAATTCTTTCGCAACAGGTAATACCAGTAATAATTTGATCAAGGTAGCTTTGCAATTGAGTTAAGCGGGTACTATCAATATAATTAGCCTGATGTTGTTGATGAAAATATTTGCTTAGCCACAGGATGATTTGCAAAGGAGGATGGGTACAATTTTTTAATTTTTCTAGATTTAGTTGCTCTAGATTTAGCTCTAATTCGCTAGAGCCAGTAACTGCGATTTTAGCTGGTTCAGCTATTAGGTGATCGACCACACACTCGCCACGTAAATGATATTTTGTACTAAAAGCAATTAATTTGAGCCACGCAATTACTTGATTATAATTATATTTTTCGTTGTTGTTTGATGGAGCATTAACTAGGGAATTAACTTCAGAAATAACTTCAGGATGAAAATGCTGGTGTAAATGAATTTCTCTAGCTAAAATGCGTAGATTAATAATTAGACTGCCCCAGGCTTTACGGCCTTCCCAAAAACGATCATAGGCGGCATTAGTGCGAAACACCAGTAATAAACCTAACACAAGGTTATAAATCACATTAGTGGGTAAAGTGCTTAAAGTAATCTCTAGATCGTGATTCAGTAAATCTTGTTGATAAATCCACGAAATCAACGCTCCTATAGCCACAAAAAATAATATTCTGGGATAAGTAATGCGTATGACTGATCCTTTTAGCTGAAATGCTCTTTGCAGCCAATTCAAGTTTTCTTGCATATATTTCTTAGTAGATTTTTCTTAGTAGATTGATTTTTGGGGGTATTTTTGATGGGGTGAGTTTTAATCGGTGATTTTTGCTGTTTTATTGATACACAACCGCTTAAAGTTGATTTAGCAGGAATCAATAGAGCAGATAGGGAGCGCAATTTGCCCCAAACAATTTGCCCCAAATAGGGACGACAAAATTTTATGGCTACGATGAGGCGATATTTGGCGCATCCTAGACTAACTCGATGATGGTTATAATGGTAAGCAAATTTGTGTCACTTTTCTAGGTGTCACAACTCTATTTGTCGAATTCTCTAATTTTCTTTAATTTACTAAGAACCAGCCCATGACCACGGTACTCCAATCAGTTAAGCATGAGGTCAAAGATTTAAGTCTTGCACCTCTAGGTAAACAACGCATTGAATGGGCTAGTCGCGAAATGCCTGTACTGCGCCAAATTCGGGATCGTTTTGCCCAAGAAAAGCCCCTAGCTGGCTTGCGTTTGTCTGCCTGCTGCCACGTAACCACCGAAACCGCTAACCTCGCCATTGCTTTGCAGGCCGCTGGTGCGGATGCCGTGTTGATCGCTAGCAACCCTTTATCAACCCAAGATGATGTGGCGGCTTCTTTGGTGGCTGACTATGGTATTCCCGTATTTGCCATCAAAGGTGAAGATAATGCGACCTATCACCGCCATGTGGAAATCGCCCTCGAACATCGTCCTAATATCATTATTGACGATGGTAGCGATGTCACCACTACCCTCGTTTTACACTACGCCGATCAGTTATCTGAAGTTATTGGCACTACCGAAGAAACCACCACTGGTTTGGTGCGCTTAAATGCCATGTTCCGTGATGGTAAGCTAACCTTCCCCGCCATTGCCGTTAACGACGCAGAAACCAAGCACTTCTTTGATAATCGTTATGGTACGGGTCAATCTACCCTTGACGGCATCATCCGCGCCACCAATATTCTGCTAGCTGGCAAAGTAATTGTGGTCGCTGGTTACGGTTGGTGTGGCAAAGGTACGGCTTTACGCGCCCGGGGTTTAGGGGCAAACGTGATCGTCACTGAGATCAACCCCGTCCGTGCCATTGAAGCCATTATGGACGGCTTCCGCGTCATGCCGATGGACTTAGCCGCCAAGGAAGGGGATATTTTCATTACAGTAACCGGTAACAAGCACGTCATCCGTGGCGAACACTTTGACACCATGAAAGACGGTGCCATTGTGTGTAATTCCGGTCACTTTGATTTAGAAATTGATTTAGAGACTTTGAGTGCTCGTTCGGTTTCTAGTGGTTTCGTGCGGAACTTCACTCAAGAATATAAGTTGGCTTCCGGTAAGTCAGTGATTGTGTTGGGTGAAGGTCGGTTGGTAAATTTAGCCGCCGCCGAAGGTCACCCCGCCAGTGTGATGGATATGAGTTTTGCCAACCAAGCCCTAGCCTGTGAATACTTGGCGAAAAACAAGGGTGAATTGCCTGCGGGGGTAATTCCCATTCCCCAAAACATCGACCAAGAGATTGCGCGATTGAAGTTGCAAGCAATGGGAATTTATATCGATACCCTGACAGCGGATCAAGTGCAATACATGAACTCTTGGACTGTGGGCACATAGTTCTAGATTTAGGGAATCCTTAGCTAGAAATTATTAGTATTCTGATGATGTTGCATAAAGTTGCGCAAACACTTATGTAACATCATCTCTGTAATCACATTCAATAATATCCTAAAATAATATTCTACAAATTGTAATTTATTGGGAAACTGCTCATGAAAGAACTCAAAAGACAAATAAAAAGCTGGTTAAATAACTTTACTCCCGATGGTAAATTGAGAAGACAATTTCCCCACGTATTTACCAATAAACTTCAGAACTCCCAAGATGATGATTTCAACTGGCGTACCTATAATATTTTCTATCAAAATGAATTACATCTAATCAATACCCAGCATACCCTCAAACTCTCCTCTGGTGATTATGTACTAGAAGAAAATCTATTAATAAAAGCTCAAGATATTTTGCCTTTACATCCCAATCATCGCATTTTATATGAGACAATTCTTTTATTAAAACCATCTAAATTAATTGAATTTGGCTGTGGCGGTGGCGACCATTTATTTAATTTACAGGTGTTAATGCCTCATGTGGAAATATTAGGCTATGATCGTGCCATTGAGCAGCTTAATTTTGCCTTAGAGCGTTCGCCTAATTTGCAAGGGAAAATCACCGAATTTGATCTGACCATGCCATTTTCCAGCCGATTATCTCAAGCTGATGTGGTGTATACCCAAGCCGTAATTATGCATATCAAAACAGGCAATGGACATCTTGTCGCCTTGGCAAATTTATTTAAAGCCGCGCAAAAACAAGTTGTATTGATGGAAAATTGGGCAGAACATCATTTTGAGAATGATATTAAGTTTCTGTTTGATCAAGGAATGTTACCTTGGCAGGAAATTCATTTTTATATCCGCAGAGCACCAGAAATGCAGCAAAAACCCCATCTAATGATTATTTCCGCAGAGCCGCTACCTTTTGAACCACTGGCATCCTATGATCAATTACTGAATATCTGATCCACGACTCATTATTTATTCTTGCTTTTGACATAATTTCCCTAGTCTATTTTTTGCTCAACACCTCAAGAAGCATCATAATGGTTAGCTCCCGTAACTTTCAAGAATCTCTCAGCTTGTTAATTAGAGCCAAGTATCCCCTGATTTATATCGTCAGTGGTGAAGAAGAGCGTGCCGAAAAAGCCATTGCCCAAGTTGCCGGTGACTGTGGCCCGCCGCGTCGCGTCGTCTATTACGATTTAGTGCAAGGATTTATTGGTACGGGGGAAGCTAAAAATAATCTACTGCAAGCGCTGCAATCCTTAGAACAGGGCGATCCCCAAGAGGCGGTAGTATATGTATTTCGGGACTTGCATCGGCGACTCTCTAGCCAACGACTAGACGAAATAGTATTACGCCAATTACGGAATCTCTATCGCTATTTGCGTACTAGTCGGAAAACCTTAATTTTACTCAGTCCTACCCTCGAAATTCCAGCGGAATTAGAACAACAATTTGCGATTTTAAATTTCCCTTCTCCTAGTGTGCCGGATATTCGCCAAATCATTAAGCAGATGGTTCCTCCTGAACAACTGCGTTTAACTGCTGCTTCGGAAGAACAATTAGTCAAAGCTTGTCTGGGGATGACCCGTGACCAAATTGGGCATATTCTCGGCAAAGCTCTGGTGCATAAACAATGTATTACCGAAAATGATATTGATTTAGTTTTAGAAGAGAAACAGCAAAAAATTCGCCAGACCGAAGTATTGGAATTTTTTACGCCTAAAGAAACCCTTGATCAAATTGGTGGCTTACAGAACTTCAAACAGTGGTTACGCCAAAGACAGCGGGCATTTTCCGATGAAGCTAGAGATTTTGGCTTGCCGAATCCTAAGGGAGTCTTATTTTTGGGCATTCAGGGTACGGGCAAAAGTATGTGTGCTAAGGCGATCGCCCATCTGTGGCGGTTGCCGCTGCTGCGTTTGGATGTGGGGCGTTTGTTTGGCAGCTTAGTGGGGCAATCGGAAACTCGCACCCGCCAAACTATTGCCTTAACAGAAACCTTGGCCCCCTGTGTGCTGTGGATTGATGAAATTGATAAAGCTTTTGCGGGAATTGCGGGTAATGTTACCGACTCCGGCACGACCCAGCGGGTTTTAGGCACGCTGTTAACTTGGATGCAGGAAAAAACTAGCGCCGTATTTGTGGTGGCAACGGCTAATTCAGTGCAAACTTTACCACCGGAACTATTGCGCAAAGGTCGATTTGACGAATTATTTTTTATTAATCTGCCCAACTATAACGAACGCAAAGAAATTTTTAGTGTGCAATTACAGAAGTTCCGTCCGGCGCAATTACGGGAATTCAATCTCGATCAATTAGCGGGAGCCACCCAAGAATTTAGTGGTGCAGAGATCGAGCAAGCAATTATTGAAGGGATGTACCATGCTTTTAATGAACAAAGGGATGTGACCACTGCGGATATTTTGCAAGCTGTTGGCGAGACCTATCCTTTAGCTAGCACCGCCAGAGAGCAAATTCAATTTATGCGTAAATGGGTGGCGGAAGGTCGCGCTCGCAGTGCCTCTTAAGTGATTTTAGATGCCAATTTAAGCTTGTTTCTGATAAACTTTTTGGGGTAAAACATTCTCATCGTGATTTACGGAATCTTCAGTAAACTGGCGCAACACATTCTGTAATCCTGTCATATTAATCGGCTTAGTCAAATAGTCGGCAATAATGCCATGACTGATGTGTTGATTTTGTTCTTGTGCCATCACATTAGCCGTCAGAGCGATAATAATTGGCCGTTCCTCTGTCCGCCAATCTTGATGAATTCGCATTGCCGCAGTCAACCCATCCATAATTGGCATTTGCATATCCATCAAAATTATATCGTAACGTTTATGGCATAAAGCTTTTAATACTTCAATGCCATTGCTAGCTACATCTGCCATATATCCCAATCGCGTTAACATTTTCAGCGTGACATTCTGATTCATAATATTATCTTCAGCCAGTAAAATCCTCACCGCTGTTAATTTTTGAACAGCATACAACGTTGGCAAACTTGGTAAATCATCTATTTCTATTCCATTATCTAATAGTGATGATTGACACTCATTTGACTCCACTTCTACCTGTATTGAGAAGTAAAAAGTTGTGCCCTGACCAGGGGTACTAACTACATGGATTTCACCCCCCAATAATCGCACGAACTGTTGACTAATTGCCAAGCCTAAACCGCTGCCTTCTTGGGATTTACGACCCAGATCAGATTGGAAGAATCCTTCAAAAATGCGTGTTAAATTCTCTGGTTCAATTCCTATGCCAGTATCTGTAACTTCACACCTTAACGAATTTTGTCCATCATTATGATCGCAATTAATGCGTAAAATTACTTCTCCTGATGGCGTAAATTTAATCGCATTAGTGAGCAGATTCAACAATATCTGCTTTAATTTCATCTCATCGGTATTGACAATAGAATAAAGATTAGGAGCTAATTCAAAGCGTAAATTCAGACCTTTTTGTACGGCTCTTTGTTCGAGCATTTCATACACGGTGTGCAGCATTTCATTTAAATGGAAGCAACTGCGATCAATAGTTTGTTTGCCAGATTCAATTTTGGCAATCTCTAAAACGCTATTGATCAAAGTGAGCAAATGTTCGCCGCTCCGTTGAATAATATGGAGATGTTCGCAAATGTGGGGTGGTGTTTCCTCATCATAAAGCATCAATTCCGTAAACCCTAAGACGGCGTGTAACGGAGTGCGTAGCTCATGGCTCATATTTGCAAAAAAAGCTGTTTTGGCTCGATTTGCTGCCAGAGCCGCATCTTTGGCTTGTTCTAGGGCATAATTAGACAAACTCAGTTCCCGAGTGCGTTCCGCCACTTTTTGTTCTAAGGCAGCACTAAAGTTTTCCAAGTCAATGTTGATATTCTTCAATTCTTCTTGCTTAAAGCGTTCGTATTCTTGCACTTGACGTAGCGCTCTAATCAGGGTATGGGCTAAGAAACTAATTTCATGATCAGGCAAATTCTGGGGCAGATCCACATTACCAGTGTTTTCACTATCAAGAATCGCTTGATTGATTTTTTGGATTGGACGAAGCACTGACTTCTGTAATGCCAAGACCATAAAAGCTAAAATCGCAATCATGCCAATGAGCATCGTAATTGTGGAAATCAAGAAAATCCGCCATGCATCGCCTTGACTCTCTTGTAAATCAATCACCACCACCACTACTTGACGCTTGCCTCCTTCGCTAAAGAGTCGGCTGGTAAATGGCACTACATAAACTATGACTTCTCTTTGTTGCAGTTTGGTGCGTAAATGTGCTTCCATGCCGGTGTTAGCAGATTTCTCTAAGGTTGCGCCCATTTCTGGGTGTAAAACAGCATAGGGTGGCGGCGTATTAAAAGATTCATTGTGAACAATAGTTTTGCCATCGGGGGCAACAATGGCTACTTCCGTAATAGCGGGTAAGGTAGCAAAATTCTGCACCATGCGCTGTAAAATACTTAAATTCCGAAACTCTAATAAGCCTTCGGTGGCAAACTCTAAACTGCGAGCAATTGACTGGGCCCGTTTTTGTCCTTGGTGTTCTAGGTCAATTTGCACTGTGCGATAGTTAATGCCTAAAGTTGCCATGCCTGCGATGACAAGGGAAAGACCAAACCCACTTAATAGCTGCCGCGAAAGACTTTTGCTCATGGCTTCCAATCATTAATAGCTTTGAGGACAACTTCAGCATTACCAGCCACATCTTGGCGCACAATGCGTCCATGACGGCGATCACTGGTTAGTAATTGTTTTGATTCAATGATTGCCTGACTCAGCCGCCCATTGCTGGCAAACATCCGTTGATTCATCGCAATATCACCAAGTACTAAGCCACTAAAGTCATTGGCAATAGATTCTTTGGTTTGATTGAGTTGCTTAGCAATCACATCAAATACCACATCGGGTTGGGTTTTAACTGTATGAATTGCATCAAACCACGCCAAGATAAACCTATGTATAGCATCTTTATTGGTTTCTAGTCCAGTAGCTCGGACGGCTAAGACATCAATCACTAAACTGTCTACGTTTTTAGTCGTAAAAACCACTTTGCCACCAACTTCTTGGGCCGTTTTAGTTAAATCTGGCTCCCATAGCACAGCGGCATCAATCTGCCCTTGCAATAATAATTCACGACTTCTTTCGTTAGAGACATCTTCAATTTGCACATCGGTGGGCTTGAGTCCGTGGAACTTGAGGGCTTCGAGCAAAATTAAATGAGCCACTGTGCCTAATTTTGCGCCAACTCGCTTACCTCGCAGTTCTTGGATCGAATTAATGCTGCTGCTAACAACGATGCCATCCGAACCAGCCGAAACATCCACCACCAAGGCAATTACCGGTTTATCATTGGCGGGATCAACTTGCAGGGTTTCCCAAAGGGCGACAAAACTGGCATCCTGTGAACCGCGCATTGTAGCCCGCATATTGTCTTGTAAATCGTTAAATCGCACCAAATTTACTTTCAGACCTCGTTTGGTAAATATACCCGCTTCCTTGGCATAAATTGCTAGTGAATACCCAATCCAGTTATTCATGCCAATGCGTAGGTTATAGACTGAAGGTGAGAGATAACACTTATTTAAGCCAAATATCGCAATTAGGCTAATCAGAAATAGAACTAATCCTATGGTTAATCGCCGTCCTGGGACTTGTTTTTGAAAGTACGAGAATTGTCGCTGCCAGAATTGCCAAATCTGCTGAATTAAAAACATAACTTTATCAGTTGTGATTGAAAATTTTAAACTTTGCAAATTTTATATTTATGCAACTTTCATTAAAATAAGTTATGTCTTAACTAGCATTTATGATCAAAGAAATATTTTTGATTATACGCCTACCCTCTGAAATGTCACGAATGGTATGATATTAATATGCGATTTCGATGATAAATGTTACAAAAGTTCAGATGACTATCTAAACTATATCAATTAATTCAATCAATTATATTCAATTAAATTAAGAATGCCACGGCTTGAAGGCAATCAATCGCATCGGGGCAACTATAGCGATTTTTATTCTAGTAAGGTACATATAGTTCTGTCTAAGCATTCCAAACAGAGGACTTAAGCTCTTTGCCTGTAACTCACCAGCATGAGAATTGCTGTAAATCTTTGCTCTTCTTGTGTTTTCCTACGATTAAATTTTCTTTCTTGCCCCGCTTTCCCGAATTTTCTTCATAAACTATTTCTGCTTTCTTTGACCATTCATATAATGAACTGACAAATTTTTTTTGTTAATCTGCGCTGTAGTAAATTGTCTCTTTTACCCAATATTTTTACGAAAATATTGCACGCTCTTAACTTATATTATGTGCCATTGCTAATTTAATTGACTATCATATCAAAAACATCAGAAATAACACTTCCCTTTATCTAAATTTAACCTAATTACTCTGCATAACTCTGTAACATTCTAATAAAGTACTTGACATTTATTTTCAGAGATTAATTCAGGAGTATTTTATGTTAAGTGATTTGCAAAAGCGCAAATTGACTAAGTTGTTTACCATGTATGATGCTTGTAATTTTGGGGTCTTAAAACTTTCTGATTTTGAGAGTTTAGCTCATCGTCTTGCCGAACTAAGAGACTGGAAGCCCGGTACATCAAACTACGAACATATTACCAGTCAATTCTTGATGCTTTGGAATCGGATGCGTGGTGACATCAAGATCAAGTCGAGTGGGACAGTTGCCCATCAAGGTATGTATGAAGTTATTGATAGCCAGACTCGTCATGAGATTAACCTAGATGAATGGTTTAATTACTATGATCTAACTTTGAGCGATGAAAGTAATCGCGACAAAATTCTTTCTTTAATTACATCTCTTTTCAGTGTCATTGATACCGATGATAGCGGAAATTTAGACAAAAAAGAATGGACTAATTTTTTCCGTGTGTACAATATTCCTGTTGTGTATGCCGAGGAAACTTTCGCCAAAATTGATCGAGATGGAGATGGTGTTTTAAGCATGGATGAAATCTTAGAAACGGTTCAGGACTTCTACTACAGCAGTGACTCCAATGCTGCTGGCAACTATATGTTTGGCCCTATCTAATCCACATCTTCTGTAAATGCCGAGATCTCTGACTTTTTCTTGAAAAGTATAAGTTATCTTTAACAAGGATTTAAAAAGTCGGAGATCTTACAGTCAAACAAGATAAGAATGAAATATTAATCAGAGTAGTAAGCACAGATAAATTGCTAAATAGTAGTTCCAAGGAAAGTATAGCTACGCTTTTTCTTCAAAGCACTAAAATTATGCTCAATATTATTGAGATCCAGCGACTCTTTTACTCAATATTTTTTCACAAAACTATTATGCAATCTTACTAAGATTATGTGCCATTCCTAATTTAATTGGCTGTAAATTGGGCAAAAGCGTGCTAAAAAGACTCTAAAAATATGAATCAGGGATCAGAGATGAAATAGCAATTCTAAAGCCCCTACTAGGGTTCCAAATCTAGTAAGGGCTTTCGCTTTCTTATATTATTTCTAAAACCAAAGATCTAAATGCCGCTGGGTTGCTGCTTATGCCACGGCGTAGATTGCTCGTAACCATAGGCAATTTGCAACAGCACATCTTCCCGCAATACATTAGCAATCATTTGCAAACCGATGGGCATTCCTTTACTGTCAAAACCACAGGGCAGACTTAAACCAGGCAGCCCCGCTAGGTTAACGGGAATGGTCATTAAATCCGACAGATACATACTGAGAGGATCTTCCGTTTTGCTGCCTGCGGTAAATGCCGTCGTCGGTGTGGTGGGCGAAACTAACACATCTACTTCCGTAAATGCCTGATCAAAGTCTTCCTTAATCAGGGTGCGGACTTTTTGGGCTTTGAGATAATAGGCATCGTAATAACCCGCTGACAAAACGTATGTGCCAATCATGATCCGGCGTTTGACCTCCGCACCAAAACCAGCTTCCCGCGTCGTTTCATACATTTCCAGCAAATTCTGGGCGTTGGGTTGACGCAAACCATATTTTACGCCATCATAACGCGCCAGATTAGCCGAAGCCTCCGACGGTGCAATGATGTAATAGGTGGGCAAACCATAACGGAACCGAGGGCAAGAAATTTCTTTCACTTCTGCGCCCATCGCTTCGAGGTGGGCAATGGCTTGACGCACTGCCCCTTCAACTTCGGGATCTAGTCCTTCACCAAAGGTTTCTTTGATCACACCGACCCGCTTGCCCTTGAGAGATTGGGTTAAGTCAGAGGTCAGCAGCGCCGGATAGTCGGGGGTAGCGACTTTAAGGCTAGTGGAGTCCTTGGCATCATAGCCCACCATTGCTTTAAGGAAAATGGCGGTATCTTCGACGGTGCGGGCAAAGGGGCCAATTTGGTCAAGGGATGAGGCAAAAGCCACCAAACCAAAGCGCGAAACCAAACCATAGGTGGGCTTTAGTCCGACCACGCCACAAAATGCTGCCGGTTGACGAATCGAACCGCCGGTATCGGAACCAGTGGCAATAATACATTCATCGGCAGCAACGGCGGCGGCGGCTCCACCAGAAGATCCCCCCGGTACACAGGCTAAATTCCAAGGATTAGCGGTTTGGGCAAAGGCTGAGTTTTCCGTGGAACTACCCATAGCAAACTCATCTAGGTTAGTTTTACCCACCATGATCGCCCCCGATTCACGCAATTTGCGGGTGATCGTCGCTTCATAGGGGGGCACAAAATTAGCTAACATTTTCGAGCCACAGGTGGTGGGCATTCCCAAAACACACATATTGTCTTTCATGCCCAGGGGCACACCCGCCAGTAAGGGCAAATCTGCACCATCACCCGATGTGGCGGCAATTTGGGCATCAATGGCAGCCGCTTGTTGCAGCGCTACCTCCGGGGTCACGGTGATAAAGCTATGGAGTTTGGGTTCTTGGGCTTGGATTTTTTCGAGGTAAGCCTGGGTAATCTCCGTGGCTGAGCGTTCACGCCGCAGCAACATCTGACGAATTTGCCGAATTGAATTCATGGATTAGTGGGCAAGAAAAGTGCAGTAATGGGGTGAGAAAATTATTTCTAGCTAATTTTACCGTTTTTCCTAGGCCAGATTTCCCCAGCGCCGCAGGGAAGGGCTAGATATGAAATATTTATGGCTTAATCGGGATGACTTTAGTTATAGCCAATCAAATTAAAAATGAAACGTTATTTAGATTCCTTGTCAGACAAGATGTTTGACCTACGAGGGATAAACAATTGTGGGACGGACATCTTGTCTGTTAATTTGTCTCCTTTGATCCGTTGATCTGTCTCCTTTGTTGTGTCATCTTTAACTGAAACAACTATAGAACTAGCTACGATTCTATTCAGCCACAGCCACTGATGAAAATCTTAGGGAACTCTGATCGCCGCAAATTTGCGGTTAAACAGTATGACACGTTACAATGCAAGGCAATAACTTTACAAAAAGTGATATAAGCCAACATGACTATATCAGATGTGTGGTTCTCGCTAAACTCCATCACCACTGAAGCGGGAGCCTTTTGGGTAGCGCAAAAATGGCATCTCTTAGCAGGGTTAGGCGCAATTTTGGTGGCAGAAATTCTGCGGGATGCCTATCATTTTGCCGGACATTACTGGCAGCCGCTGCAACGGTGGCATAACCTGCACCATAAAGCCTACCGGGCGGATTTGAGCAAGGTGAGCATGGAAGCTTATTGTCAAGCGCAACTCTACAATGATGTACCAGAGGCGACTTTCATGACCTTGGCCATGCTGACTTTAGCGATGGGTTTAGGGTGGGGCGCACATCAGGGAGCCTATGGCTGGGCGATGGGTTTTGGGGCACTTTATTCCGGCGGCTTTTTGTGTACCAGTTTGGCCCGCTCCCAAGGATATTGGTTAGCCACAGACTTGACCCACGAACCAGGCCCTTTAACCGTGCTGCCATCAACCTGGTTGGTGAATCGCACTTACCATTGGCGGCATCACTTCGATCGCGGTGAAGCTTATTTTTGTAGCACATTTACTTTAGTGGATCAGATTTTGGGCACTTGTGTATCCCTCAAGGGCAAATCCGTGGCGGTCACCGGTGCTTCTGGTAGTTTAGGCCGCGCTCTAATTCAGGAATTAACCCGCAAGGGAGCCAAGGTAATTGCTCTGACCACTTCAGCCCAAACCGATAGCTTCAGTAATCATCCCGTAGAAGTATTAACTTGGCGCTTAGGTGAAGAATCAGCTTTAACGGAACGGCTGCAAAAAGTAGACATTCTGATTTTGAATCATGGCATTAATGTTTATGGAGCGCGGGACGGTCAAGCGGTGGCAAAATCCTATGAAGTAAATGCTTTTTCGGTGTGGCGTTGGTTGGAATTATTTCTCGCTACAGTCACCGAATCGCGCCATGTGGCAACCAAAGAAGTTTGGGTCAATACTTCTGAAGCGGAAGTTAATGCAGCCTTGAGTCCCCTCTATGAATTATCCAAGCGGACTATTGGTGATTTGGTAACTTTGCGTCGTTTAGATGCCCCTTGTGTGATTCGCAAATTAATTCTCGGCCCCTTCAAAAGCGATTTAAATCCCTATGGTGTGATGTCTGCCGGATTTGTCGCCAAAGCCATCATCGCTCTAGCTGTCAGAGATGTGCGTAATATCATCGTCACCATTAATCCGTTAACTTATATTCTTTATCCGATTAAGGAATTTAGCCAATCTTGGTATTTCCGCTGGTTCACTAAATCTAGATCTGCCAATGATGCTCGCCTCAAGTCAGAACTACCTAAAAGTAACTCCCCCATTCTCTAGCTGACGCAAACTATCGAGACCACCGGATTTATGCCAGTTTCGCTGCTGTCTTGTGGCTTTTGCGTCACTATCTATCCTTTAAGTAATTGATTTAGGAATAGTTTTATGTCTTCACTTTCTGCGGCAACGATCGCGCAAATCCATCACTGCATTTATGAGGCGGGACAAGTGGCTTTGCAAATGTCTAGTCAGGGCTTTGATGTCACCAGCAAGGGATGGGACGATTATGTAACCAATGTAGACAAACATCTCGATCAGTTATTAAGAGAACAGTTTCAGCAATGGTTCCCCAATGACGCAGTAATCAGTGAAGAAAATCCCCATTCCGTAAAATTATGGCATTCCCATCAGGGACGTTTCTGGTTTATTGATCCCATTGATGGCACAAGTGACTTCATTCAAGGCCATAAATTTTATGCCGTCATGGTCGGCGCTCTCGATTACTTTAATGGTTTGCCCCAAGCTGTAATGGGTTGGATTTATGCTCCGGCTTCTGGTTCTTTTTATGGTGGTGGAGTAGACTTGGCAACGTCTCAATCGGTCTATCGTTTAGAGTCAGATACCGCCAGCCCTTCCCAATTAATCCCCCAGGCGATCACACCCCAAGCACCGACGATGGATCAACCCAAAATCGTCCTAAGCCACAAAGATGCCCTGGTCTATGGGGACAGCATTCGCAGTGTAATTGATGGGGTGAGTTTCTATAATTTAGGCAGTTTCGGCTTAAAAGTCATGGAAGTAGTTTTAGGGCGAGCTAATGCTTATATCTATCTCAATCGCCGCGTTAAATTGTGGGATACGGTGGGGCCCCTAGCTATTGCCCGCGCCGCCGGTTTGCGCTGCTGCGATTTATCAGGAGAGGAAATTAGTTTTGCCAAATCTGCCATTGATCCCGAAAGTTTGGGTCATGAACAAGTAGTAATTGTCGGCTGGCCGGAATTTTTAGCCGCATATTTGCCCCAGCTCCAAGAACATCTCCGCTCTGATTTAATTCATAACGGCAAATTAGCCGATGATTTAGTTGGGGCACTGTGAGGCTTAAGCTTGTCCCATAGCTAACAAAATAGCTAGAGTCAAATCAAACCCTAACCAAACACAACTTAATAAAAACAGCTTAATGAAATATATAGTTATTTAAAATTATTTTGGCACATTAAAAGCACTTGACCACCCCCCCGCCTGTGGCGTACCCCTCTTGTCTGTAATTCCCCTCCCTTGGAGCGGTGGCAGGCAAAGCCTGACGGGGTGGTGTTATTTATTGCCTTCAAGCTGTGCCATTCTTAATTTGGTTGACTATAACTTAGTAAACCCGTAATAAATCAGTGCAAATGAGACGCGCCTTAAATTATCACTCCAAACATCTCGTCAAATAATCATATTAACTAAAAAATGCCCTTACCTGCACAGGCTACAACCGTAAACCAAACGACCGTATAAACCGTACCCCCATTACCACAAATACCGCAAACATAATAGTCACCCTTAGCCTATGCTAGTATTATCGATAAACCAGAACGCAGCGAAATATGGGGAAACGCCATGTTTGAACGCTTTACAGAAAAAGCCATTAAAGTCATCATGCTGGCACAGGAGGAAGCACGGCGACTCGGCCACAATTTTGTGGGCACAGAGCAGATCCTCTTGGGGCTGATTGGAGAAGGAACTGGCGTTGCTGCCAAAGTACTGAAATCGATGGGCGTAAACCTCAAAGATGCTCGCATCGAAGTCGAAAAAATTATCGGTCGCGGCTCTGGTTTCGTAGCAGTAGAAATCCCTTTCACTCCCCGTGCCAAACGGGTCTTAGAACTATCCCTCGAAGAAGCCCGCCAATTGGGCCACAACTACATCGGCACGGAACATTTGCTCTTAGGGTTAATCCGTGAAGGTGAAGGTGTGGCAGCGCGGGTGCTAGAAAACTTGGGCGTTGACTTGTCAAAAGTACGCACCCAAGTGATTCGGATGTTAGGTGAAACCGCCGAAGTAACCGCTGGCGGTGGCAGTCAAGGTCGTACCAAAACTCCCACCCTTGACGAATTTGGCTCAAATTTAACCCAAATGGCTATCGACGGCAAACTCGATCCCGTCGTTGGTCGCCAGAAAGAAATTGAGCGGGTGATTCAAATCCTCGGTCGCCGCACCAAAAATAACCCCGTGTTGATTGGGGAGCCGGGGGTAGGTAAAACCGCCATCGCCGAAGGCTTAGCCCAACGCATTGCCAATGCCGACGTACCAGACATCCTCGAAGACAAGCGCGTAGTCACCCTAGATATTGGCTTGCTAGTCGCAGGTACTAAATATCGGGGTGAATTTGAAGAGCGTCTCAAAAAGATCATGGATGAGATCCGCTCGGCTTCTAACGTCATTTTAGTGATCGATGAAGTACACACCCTGATTGGTGCAGGGGCCGCAGAAGGAGCCATTGATGCGGCAAATATCCTCAAGCCTGCTCTGGCTAGAGGTGAATTGCAGTGCATTGGCGCAACCACCCTTGATGAGTATCGTAAACACATTGAGCGGGATGCAGCCCTAGAACGGCGCTTCCAGCCGGTGATGGTGGGTGAACCCAGCGTCGAAGAAACCATTGAGATTTTGTATGGCTTGCGGGAACGCTATGAACAGCACCACAAGCTCAAGATCGAAGATGATGCTTTGGTTGCTGCCGCGACCTTAGCGGATCGGTATATTTCGGATCGGTTCTTGCCAGACAAAGCCATTGACTTGGTGGATGAAGCTGGCTCTCGGGTGCGGCTGATTAATTCCCAGTTGCCTCCGGCAGCGAAGGAGTTGGATAAAGAATTGCGTCGCATTCTCAAGGAAAAAGATGAGTCAGTGCGGAAGCAAGACTTTGACCGCGCCGCCGAGTTGCGAGATAAAGAAATTGATATCAAGCAACAGATTCGCGCCCTGAGTCAAGCCAAAAAGACCGAAGCCGAAACTGCCGAAACCCCTGATCTGCGAGTCACTGAAGAAGATATTGCCTACATTGTCAGTTCTTGGACTGGCGTACCAGTGAGCAAGATCACTGAGTCCGAGTCAGCCAAGCTGATGCAAATGGAAGAAACCCTGCACAGCCGCGTGATTGGTCAAGAAGAAGCGGTCAAAGCTATTTCTCGTGCCATTCGTCGGGCACGGGTGGGCTTGAAAAACCCTAACCGTCCCATTGCCAGCTTTATCTTCTCTGGACCAACTGGGGTGGGTAAAACTGAGTTAACTAAGGCTTTGGCGGCTTACTTCTTTGGTTCCGAAGACGCGATGATCCGTCTCGATATGTCGGAATTCATGGAGCGCCACACGGTCAGCAAGTTGATCGGTTCGCCACCTGGGTATGTGGGTTACAACGAAGGCGGTCAGCTAACCGAAGCGGTGCGTCGTCGTCCTTATACGGTGGTGTTGTTTGACGAAATTGAAAAAGCTCACCCCGATGTATTTAATCTATTGCTGCAAATCTTAGAAGATGGTCGCTTGACCGACTCTAAGGGGCGCACCGTAGACTTTAAAAACACACTGATCATCATGACCTCTAACATTGGTTCTAAGGTGATCGAAAAAGGCGGCGGTGGCTTGGGCTTTGACTTTGCCGACAATAAAGAAGATGCCCATTACAACCGGATTCGTTCTTTGGTCAACGAAGAACTGAAGCAGTACTTCCGTCCTGAATTCCTCAACCGCTTAGATGAGATTATCGTCTTCCGTCAGTTGACTAAGGATGAGGTGAAGCAAATTGCCGATCTGATGCTCAACGAGCTATTCAAGCGGATGTTGCAAAAAGACATCACCTTAGCTGTGACGAGTCGCTTCAAGGATTTACTGGTGCAAGAAGGCTATAACCCCAGCTATGGGGCGCGTCCTTTACGTCGGGCCATTATGCGCCTGCTAGAAGATTCTTTAGCCGAAGAAATCTTGACCGGTAAGGTGCGTGAAGGGGCATCGATCACCGTAGATGTGGATGAAGATGGCAAGGTAAAGGTAACGGATACTCCGACTTTGGAGGGTACGGCTCCTGATTCGCCCCAGTTAGCTCCAGCGGTGAATTAGCTTTGAGGTGGGGAGTTAAGCTGCAATACGTCATAAATTGTATATAAAGCTTAATTCCCCATTACACCAGAGCTAGTTCACTGTCTAAAGCTTTAAATAATCTAAAATCTTGCCTGACTAAGCTATTGCCTAAAAACACCCTCAACTACCATCATGGAAACAGTGGGGGTGTTTTTACTTTGGTAGATTGGTTTTACCCTAGATGTTGCGCTTGATCTCTAAATTTGTGGGCAATAATTGATTGACAAGAACTTGTTTACAAGATGGCGGATCTGGCTCATAGCTTTATTTTAACTGTTTGTCCCATAAGTGCCCTATGGAATCCAACCACCGTCGTTTACTGGCTATGATATCGACCACTAACACCACAGATCGCGCCACTGATAGTGCCACTGATAGTGACTTAGCAGCAGCGGAGATGCCTGAAGTAACGCCCGATCTAGAGGCACAGACTTCGGAGCAGACTGACTTACCTGCACCTTTGACGGTGGCTGATGTGGAACCTAATGCTGGTAACGGTTCAACCCCTGAGCCGGTGGTAAACCCATCAGGCTCCCAGCCCCCAGAGCGTACCGGCATCACCCTCACCGAACCCCTGCCCGATCCAGATGTGCCTCAGGTCTTGCTGCAAACTGTAGATCGGGAATTACATTTACTATTGCCCACAGAGAAAATTCTCGCCAAGGTAGAGCCTGAACCTGACAGCACCGATCACCCAATGCAAACTTGGGAAGAACTGCTCACCCAACTGGACTATCACATCACCATTGATAGCCGTCAGCACCAGCCCCGCACCCAAGTTCATCTGCAAGCGGGCGATCGTCTGTTGGATATGCGCCAGTTGCAGGAAATTAGTGATATTTTGCATAAACATGATTTAGTTTTGCATCAAATCACCACGACGCGCCGCCAGACAGCGATCAATGGCGCTAGTATGGGGCTATCGGTGGAACAGGGCACATTCATGCATAGCTTGATGGGTTACACGGTCAACGCCCCTAACCCGATGGCTGATCCGTTGTATGTTAAGGCAACTTTGCGGTCTGGTTCAGAAATTCGGCATTCTGGCAGTATTATGGTGTTCGGTGATGTCCATGCTGGGGCTGAATTAATTGCCGATGGTGACATTATGGTTTGGGGTAAACTGCGGGGCATGGCCCATGCTGGCGCGAAAGGTAATCCCCTAGCATTAGTCATGGCATTGCATTTAGAAGCCACCCAGATTCGCATTGCGGAATTTGTGGCACGAGTTGATACCCCGACAACTTATTTTTGTCCTGAGGTAGCCTTTGTCAACACCCAAGGCACACCCACTATTCAAATTGTTCAAGCAATCGACTATTCTTCCTTCAGAGCGGAATCTTCATCATGAGTCGGATTATCGTCATTACCTCTGGCAAAGGCGGCGTGGGTAAAACGACCTCCTCGGCTAACCTAGGCATGGCCTTGGCCAAATTAGGGCGCAAGGTGGTTTTAGTAGATGCGGATTTTGGTTTGCGTAACCTAGATTTGCTGCTGGGTCTAGAAAATCGTGTGGTTTATACCGCTGTGGAGGTAATTGCCCGGGAGTGTAAGCTAGATCAGGCTTTGGTCAAGGACAAGCGACAGCCTAATTTGTCATTGCTGGCAGCCCCGCAAACCCGCAATAAAACTGCCGTCACCGCCGCTCACATGAAAGCTTTGGTAGAAGTACTAAGTCGCTATTTTGAGTATGTGCTGATCGACTGTCCGGCGGGGATTGAAACTGGTTTTCAGAATGCCATTGCCGGAGCTAAAGAAGCCATTGTGGTCACGACCCCTGAAATTTCAGCGGTGCGGGACGCGGATCGGGTAATTGGCTTACTTGAGGCGAATCGAATTAAGGATGTGAAATTAATTCTGAACCGAATTCGACCAGCTATGGTAAAAAATAAGGACATGATGAGCGTTGAAGATGTCCAAGAAACTCTTTCTGTGGAATTAATCGGAATTATCCCTGATGATGAGCAGGTCATTGTCTCCACTAACAAAGGCGAACCGATGGTTTTAGCGGAAAAGCCCTGTTTAGCCGGACAAGCCTTCGATAATATTGCCAAGCGCTTAGAAGGCATCCCCATAGAATTCCTCAGTTTAGAAGCGCCGCGCAAGTCTTTGATCTCTAAGCTCCAAGGTTGGCTTACTGGTAACGCCTGAGGTTGATGTATGATGATTTCTACTTGGCTTGATCGTCTGTTTCACCGCCATACGCCCCCCAGTGGGACGCAGGTGGCCCAGCGGTTGAAGTTAATTTTGGCCCATGATCGGGCCGCTTTGACTCCGAAGATGTTTGATGATCTGCGCCAAGAAATTATGAGCGTAGTATCCAAGTATGTGGAAATTGACGAGCAAGCCCTAGATATTCGTCTTGAGTCTGATCGGCGCTGTACGGCGGTGATTGCCAATTTACCGATCCGCGCTTTGCGAGAAGATGAACCAGCAACTGCACCGATGATGAATACGGGGGAGTTGTTATCCTCGGAATTTGTGGCGCAAAATGACAAGGATAAGCCGCTTTTGACTCCAGTGGTAATTACGGTAATGCCAGAACCGAAACCAGCGACGGAAATGCCTGATACTACGGCTTTAGTTGAAGAGTTTGCCGTGGGGTTAGACGATTCACCTATTTTAAATGAGCCTGCCATACCGCCTGAGTCAACTGGTGAGATTATTGTGGTAGCAGCTACGTTAGAAAGTATCACTAGTGAGGATTTAACATCCGGTGATGTCAGTGGTGGTGAGCAGTTACAGCTTGACTTAGGCGATGGCAATATTGGTGATGAGCAATTGCAGCTTGACTTGGGCGGCGATAGTGACCCTGTACCAAACTCAGAATCTAGCCCAAGCCAGAGCCAAGAACCAGCTAGCAGTAATGACGCTGACCCTCATCACGATGAAGCTCCTACCTATAAGCCAGATTGACCCAGACCAGATTAACCAGAGATTAGCGTGAATCTCTAACCAGATAAATATCATGTTTTCCCTACCTTTCAATTTGCGGGATTTACCTCAGCCTGCTTATGTGGTGGGTGGTTGGGTGCGGGATCGCTTGCTGCAAAGGGTGCGCCCCCATGTGGACATAGATTTAGTTTTACCCCATGATGCTATTGCTACGGCTGAAGCTATTGCTAGGGCCCATCGCGCTGGTTTTGTGGTGCTAGATGCCCAACGGCAGATTGCGCGGGTCGTTTTTGCTAGGGCTACAGTGGACTTTGCGGCTCAGGTGGGGCAAACCCTCGAAGAAGATTTGCAACGGCGCGACTACACCATGAATGCCATTGCTATTGCCTGCCAAGACCTAGCCGCCCATGATGAAACATTGGGGGGTGATCATCTCCTGTTTGAGTCCAAATGCATTGATCCCTATGATGGCATTACGGATTTGCACGCCCGATTGGTGCGGATGGTGTGTGTGGATAATCTGCGGGAAGATCCGCTGCGTTTGTTGCGGGGCTATCGACAGGCGGCACAATTGGGCTTTAACTTGGAACCCAAAACCCAACAGGCTTTACAAGCTTTAGGACAGGAGTTGCGCTTCGTAGCAGCCGAGCGGGTGCGGATGGAATTAAGCTATTTGTTAGCTACAGATCGAGGAGCGCATTGGCTAGGCACTGCCATTAAAGACGGGGTGTTACAAGCATGGTTACGTCAAGGGGAGATAGAACTAGCTCGGTTGGCGGCAATTGATGGTTATTTACAGCAAATCCAAGAAACATATCCTGCGGCGGCAGAATCATTGGCCAAACATCTGACCCATGAGCGTTCGGTTTTAGTAATTACCAAGTTGATTGCTTTGGCTAAGTATGCCACCACCCTAGAGCCACTGGCTTTAGGAAGACAAGAGCAGCGGTTAGTGGTAATGGTATTGCGTAATTTGGCAAAATTTCAGTCTTTACTCACTAGTAAGATAATTACAGCGGCGGCACAATATGAAATATTTCAAGCAGCGCAGGAATTTTTCCCTAGTTTGGCGGCGGTGGCTTTGGCGGGGGGGAGTGCTTGGGCCGATGTTGTACCGTGGCTAGAGCGCTGGGCCGATCCCCATGATGGCATTGCCCACCCTCAGACTTTAATTACTGGGGCAGAATTACAGACGGAATTGGGGATTGGGGCAAGTCCTCGATTAGGGCAATTATTAGCCGCCCTACGCCTTGCCCAAGTCAATGGCGAGATTAATAACCGCGATACGGCTCTGAGTTATGCAAAATCTTGGTGGGGCAAACTTAATCAATAGTTAACTAGCTGTGTGTTATAGCAATTTTCAGTCTAGTAGGGTATATATGGTTCTATCTAGGCTTGCCAAACAAAGGGCTTAAGCCTCTTGCCTGTAACTCAGCAGCATGAGAATTGTCATAAATATCTGTGTAAATAGCTACCATTAACCAGTCTATTTATATAGTCAACCAAGATAAGAATGGCACATTAATTAGAGCGGCAAGCTCAGATAATTTGAACGACTATATATTAAATTCTGCTGCAAATAGCCGTTGTATACCCAAGCATAAAGAGAGAAACTGTTATCCTAAAACCATAGCTCCTTATTCATTCTAGAGTCTATCTCCTCCAGAGCAAATCATGGCACAATCAACCGATCAAACTGTTAGCAGCGTTTTTCCTCTTACCCCTCCTGTTCCTGACTCAAGCGCCCTAAGCAGCCATCAAAATAGCAGCAGCCAACGCCCTTGGGGTGCATTCACCATTCTCGAAGAAGGGATTGGCTACAAAATTAAACGCATTGAAGTGAAGCCCGGACACCGTTTAAGCCTTCAGATGCATCACCATCGCAGCGAGCATTGGATCGTGGTTTCAGGCACAGCCCGCGTGGTGTGTGGCGATAATGAAATTATGATTAGTACCAATCAATCCACCTATGTGCCTAAGTGTACCCCCCATCGTCTCGAAAATCCGGGCGTGATTCCCCTAGTGCTGATTGAAGTACAAAACGGCGAATATCTGGGTGAAGACGACATTATCCGCTTCCAAGATGACTATGCCCGCCACGAAAAAGATCACGAAAAAGCCAAATCCATTAACAATGCTACGGGAAATCATACTAAAGTGTAGATCGTAATTTAACGAAAAATACAGCATTTAGCGTGGTGACTATCCCCCCCTTTGATACTTCGCAGCAGTTCGCACAAATTGGTGATGCGCTCAATGCCGCTGCCTTGAAAGTCTTGGCTTCAGGACAATACATTGGCGGTGCAACGGTGGCCCAGTTTGAGTCGGAATTTGCCGCCTATACTGGCACTAAGTATGGCATCGCTTGCAACTCGGGCACAGATGCTTTGTATCTCGCGATGCGGGCGCTGGGCATTGGTGAGGGGGATGAAGTCATTACCTCACCATTTACTTTTTTCGCCAGTGCAGAAACCATCACCATGACTGGGGCTAAGGTAGTATTTGTTGATGTCGAACCCCACAGCTTTAACTTTAATCTCGATCTTTTAGCCCCAGCGATCACGTCCCGCACTAAAGCAATCATGCCCGTGCATTTGTTTGGTCGTCCGGTGGATATGACGCGCCTGATGGCCATTGCTAAAGAGCATAACCTGTATGTAATCGAAGACTGCGCCCAAGCTACTGGGGCGACTTGGGACGGTCAAACTGTGGGCAGCATTGGTGATGTGGGTTGTTTTAGCTATTACCCCACCAAAAATCTGGGGGGCTGTGGCGATGGCGGCATGGCCACCACCAATACCCCCGAATTAGCCGAAAAAATCAAGATTTTACGGGAGCATGGCAGTCCGCGCCGTTACTATCATGAATATATCGGGATGAACTCCCGCCTTGATGCCCTGCAAGCGGCTTTGTTGTCAGTCAAGTTACCCCATCTTGACCAATGGAACCAACTGCGGCAGGAAGTCAGCCAACGTTATGACCAACTTTTGGCCCATGTGCCCCACATCATTACTCCAGATCGCGGTGCTGGTGCAGTGTGGAATCAATACACAATCCGCATTTTGGAGCGAGATCGGGATACGGTTCAAGCCAAACTCAGGGAACAGGGCGTAATTACAATGATTTACTATCCCCTGCCTTTGCACTTGCAATCAGTTTATGCGGGGCTAGGTTATGGGGCAGGCAATTTCCCAAAAGCAGAGATGGTGGCGACTCAAGTGCTTTCTTTGCCAATGTTCCCAGAGATTACCCTAGAGCAACAGGAACAAGTGGTCAATGCCCTCAAAAATGCCTTGGATTCCTAATTAATCACTATCTCATCATCAATTAATAACCGCTGATTTGATCCTCAAAGTTTATTATCTATTTGAAACGTATGCTCAACAACAAACGTTATCAATGGTTCCGTGTGGCCATTCAATTGGATGGTTCCGTAATTTTTGAAGTGATGCCTCGCGTCATTTTTTGCGGTTTATTTGGCGTGATCATTTCTTTGGTGTACCAGCAAAATCAAGCGGTTTCTTTGCCATTCCTAAGTACCGTTATTCCTAATGTTGTTTTAGGTTTATTGTTAGTATTTCGTACCAATACGGCTTATGAGCGATTTTGGGAAGGGCGGCGAGTTTGGGGCATTTTAGTTAATTCGATTCGGAATTTGACTCGACAAATTTTAGCTTCGGTGGACGAATCTAACGATGCTGATCGCCAACAAAAACTAGTCCATGTGCGTTTATTGGCAGCATTTGCTATCAGCCTAAAATTACAATTGCGCCATGAGCCGATGGGAGATGAACTCAAACCGTTTTTGTCCCCCTTTCAACATCAACGGCTACAAACCATGAACAATCCGCCTTTAGAGATTGCTTTTTGGTTGAGTATTTACCTGCAAAATCAATTTAAGTGCGGTTTAATTAAGTCAGTCAATTTGCATCTCATTAACTTGCGCATTCATGAAATTGTCGATGTGGTAGGAGCCTGTGAACGGATTCAGAGAACGCCTATTCCTTTAGCTTATTCGATTCATTTGAAGCAATTATTGCTGATCTATTGCTTATCTTTACCTTTCCAATTAGTCGGGCAATTAGGACATTTTACTGGTATAGGAGTGGCTTTGATTAGTTTTACGTTATTAGGTGTCGAAGAGATTGGTTTGCAAATTGAAGATCCATTTGGGAGAGATGCCAATGATTTGCCGTTGGATACAATTTGCAAAAATATTGTGCGTAATATGGAAGATCTGATTGCCGTCAGTAGTGATGTGGCTTTAAAAGGGATTGCAATGACTGGGTTAGACATTGCAGATATAGTTATTTAAGTTATATTTAGATTAAAAATGGCACAAAAATATTAATTATTAAGTTTTTGTGGGGCGGACATCTTATCCTCTCAATGCATATAGCGATTTTCAGTCTAGTAAGGTCCCCATGATTCTATCTAAGCTTGCTAAATAAAAGGCTTAAGCCCCTTGCCTGTAACCCACGAGCATGGGAATTGCTATAGTCAATCAAATTAAGAATGGTACATTATTTAGAGTCTTTGTTAGATAAGATGTCTGACCTACGATGGATAAAAAAGCGTGGGACGGACATCTT
>JBAXSK010000079.1:0-15344 GCA_037130765.1 Pseudanabaena sp. ELA607 | reverse complement strand
CAGTGACTAATTGAGATGAATAAATTAATATTTGTTAAAGTTCTATTTTGAAAATAACTAGGTACCCCTCAATCCCCCTTAGAAATGGGGAAGAAGAGTTTAATTCTCGCCCTTTCTAAAGGATAAGAAAAATTTAATTCCTCACGCTTTTTTAAGGGGAAAGAAGAATTTAATCTCCCCCTTTTTAAGCTACCGTGTACACACAACTACAGAAATTTGCAAATCTCATCAATTACCCCTCCCTAGCCCTCCCCTTGCAAAGGGGAGGGAACAAGATTTCCAGTTTTCCCCCTTTGCAAGGGGGAATTAAAGGGGGTATTTAGACTTGTGTGTACACGGTAGCCCTTTTTAAGGGGGGCTAAGGGGGATCTCCTAAGATTTCGGCAAATCAGCCTTAACTGCTACAGTCAGACTGGGCATCTGCGCCACTAGAGCGTTAGTGGTAGATTCAGTCCAACGCACTAACCATTGCGGCTGTACCCCTAAGAAAACAATCAAAGCCGCTAAAATTAAGGCTGGTAACTGTTCTCTAATGGTAATGCGGGGATAATAAGCCGTTTGATTATCTAATTTACCAAAACAAGTGCGATTCAATAAAATTACGAAGTAAACAGCGGTTAAACCGGTACCGACAATGGCTAAAATCGTGCAGATAGGGAATCGGGCAAAACTGCCTTGAAATACCAGAAATTCTGATATAAAACCCACCATGCCCGGAATCCCAGCACTGGCCATACCGCCGAGAATTAACAACGAACTGACCAACGGTAAACCACGAATCGGATTCAATAAGCCATTCAATACATCTAAATCTCTGGTACCAATTTTGGTTTCAATAATGCCGACCAGATAAAACAGAATCGCTAAAACCAAGCCGTGGCTAATCATTTGCGTTACGCCACCCACCAGACTAAGGGGAGTCGCCGCAGCTAAGGCTAAGAGAACATAGCCCATGTGTCCGACGGAACTATAAGCCACCATGCGTTTGATGTCTTTTTGAGCAATGGCAATCGAAGCTCCATAGAGAATGCCCACCGCTGCCCAAATTGCCAGATAGGGCGCAATTTCTGCCCAAGCTTCAGGGAATAATTGCAAGCAAAACCTGATTAAACCATAGGTTCCTAATTTTGCCAGAACACCACCTAACAAGATGGTCACTGGTGTGCCAGCTTCGACGTAAGTATCTGGTAACCACGTATGGAAAGGTACAAAGGGAACTTTAATCCCAAAACCAATAATTAAGGCAATTAGAATCGGTAACTGTACTGCTAGGGGTAAGGTGGCATTTTTGAGAAAATCATAGTCAAAATTAGGAATTGGATTGGCGGTAATCCAGCCCAAAGCCACGAAACCCACTAAAATTAATAGTCCAGAAACAGCGGTATAAATTAAGAATTTAGTGGCGGCAAATTCCCGCTTGGCGCTGCCCCATACCCCAATCATGATGTAAATGGGAATAAGTTCTAATTCATAAAATAGGGTAAATAAGAGGACGTTTTGGGCCACAAATGCGCCGGTTAAACCAGCATTGACTAAAAATACTAGGGCATAAAATAATTGCGGGCGCTCGTTGGTATCGGGATCACTAAAAATCACTAACCAAGTCAGCAGAGCATTTAAAACTAGTAAAGGCAGCGATACACCATCTATGCCTAAGCTATAGCTCAAACCCAATGGGGGCAACCAAGGTAAGTATTCCTTAAATTGCATTCCAGTATCAGTAAGATTGAACTTTAAGGCAATATAAACTGAGAGTAATAAAAGAATGCTGGCAAAAGCAATGGCTAAGGTTTTCAGCGCTATGCGTCCGGGGTTTTGGCGTAATACCGAATAACGGCTTTTTTCTTCGCCAATGGTGACTAATTCTGTCAATCCTGCGGGCTTCCATAAGCTAATCAGAATTGCAGCCACTAATGGTAACCAGATTAAGGCACTAAGCATGGTTTTTCCTGTTGTTCTTTGATCAATTGCATCATCAAATCACTCGTTACTCAAATCCTGTTTATAGTTTGAGATTAAAAGCTAATAGCACTAATAACGCCAAACCAATCACGATAGTGAGCATATAAACCTGAGATTGCCCCACAGTGCTATAGCGCAAACTCTGACCACTAAACAACGTGGCTAAACCAAAGAATTGCCCCACGCCATCAACTAAGTTGCGATCTAGCCAATCAGCTAATTTAGAAATTCGATCTACCACTGACACGATGCTCATTTTATAAAGCTGTGGTGTATACAGGTCGTAGGCAAAGAAATTCTGGACTGACTTGAGAGGAAACTGCACTGGTTTAGGAACGGCATCATTACAATATAGAGCGGCTCCCGAAACAATCCCCAAGGCACTCGAAGTAATCAAAGCAATGGAAGTCGGTTGCGCCAAAATTGACCAATCCTTGAGCAAGCCCCAAGTCGCTAATAGTTGCGGCTCGTGCAACACCACACCCACCAATACCATTGTGGGAATCGCCATCGGCCAATGGATTTCG
This sequence comes from Pseudanabaena sp. ELA607, assembly GCA_037130765.1. Taxonomy (GTDB): domain Bacteria; phylum Cyanobacteriota; class Cyanobacteriia; order Pseudanabaenales; family Pseudanabaenaceae; genus JBAXSK01. Next base: position 12,855 of record JBAXSK010000079.1, on the reverse strand, counting down.
GGGGAGCGCTCTGTCATTTGTTTGGGCTTACCGGCAAAAATCAAACCGAAAATCCGCATCAAACCTAAAGCCACTAAGCCATTGACAACTAATAAAGTGCCGCCTAACCAAGGTGCAATCGCAAAACCGGCACTAACTAACCGTTCTAAAGCCCAGAAGCCTCCAAAGGGCGGCACTGCTACCATGCCAATCAATGCCACTAACAAAGCAATTCCTGAAATGGGCCGCCGGGACCATAGCCCACCATATTGGCGCAAATCTTGGGTGGTGCAATTCCAAATTACATTCCCTACCGCCATAAATGCTAAAGCAATCGATAGCCCGAAGGTGAAAACTAACATCAAAGCTGTATCAGTTTGTCCCATGGCAATGGCAACAAAGGTCAACCCCATAAAAGCACTGGACAAATAAGATAGGGCCCGTTTGATGTCAATCTGAGCGATGGCAATTAAAGTTGCACCCACCGCTGTGGATAAACCCACCGCCGCCATCACCATAGTCGTCACCGGCGACAATGCTATGATCGGTGCTAATTTGACTAAAACCCATGTGCCTGTTGCTACTACCACTGAGTTCCGTAATACTGTGCCCGGCAATGGCCCTTCCATCGCTTCATCTAACCAAAGATGTAAAGGGAATTGAGCGCATTTGCCCATCGGTCCAGCTAACAAACCTAAGGTAATCAGTGTAATTAATGTGCCATTGACTGCAATCGTGCCATTGTCTACCTGAGCAGCCCATGCGGCTAATTCACTAAAATTCCACGTGCCAGTCAGGGGCAATAATGCGACAACACCCATTAATAGGAACAGGTCACCCACGCGCTTAGTCAAAAAGGCATCCCGCGCCCCACTAACCACTAAGGACTGGTTAAACCACATTCCTAACAATAAGTATGTGCCGAGGGTTAAAACTTCTAAGATAACATAGCTAAAAAATAGCGAGTCACACAGAGTTAATGCGGTCATTCCGCCTTCAAACAAACCCAACAATGAGAAAAATCTTGCCCAGCCCCAGTCCATTTCTAGGTAACCAAAGGCGTAAAACTGTGCGGCTAGGTTCAAACCAGTAATTAAGGTTGCTGCGCCAATGGTCAAGCGAGATAATTCAAATGGAAAACTCAGATGTAAACCAGCCACATCTAACCAAGTAGCATTGAGCGCTACTGAGGGCTGATCCCAGATGGCAATTAAAGCTAAAACGCAATGCACTAAAGCAATGAAAGTCGTGACCGCGTTGACGTAACCAGAGGGGCGCGGCCCAGTACTACGGGTAATCGACGGAAACCAAATTACAGATAAAGCTGCTCCAGCTAAAGGATAGACTGGAATCAGCCACGCAGATTCAAGTAACGGGTTAAGCATTGTCTTTTCTCTATGAATAAATCAAAAAGACTAGTTTTTTGATGATGATTCTAGTATAGAGTAAAATCTATGCAATGAACAGTTACAATCATTTTTAGTCTATTTATTTCCTAATGATAAACATAGAAAAAAATCTATAGAAGTTAATAAAGTCAAGATCCCCCCAGAAGCTAACTTTCCATAGACTAAATCCCTAAACTGTCACCACCAAAATTGAAGTTACCGTGGCTGCCCCGCTAAATTTATTTATGCTTTGATCGGAAATTGCTTATATAGTAAATCAAGATAAAATGAGACATTTATTTACAAGTCTTACCAAACAAGATGTCTTAAAATAAGCAAGTTTAGAAGGGATATATTGTTCGTTTATCTACCTCCTTTATTGTTTCATCTTTAACTAAAAAACACAAAATCAAACGCATCCTTTAAAGATTATAATAGTTCTTAATACAAGTCCTTAATGCACATAAGGGTGATGAATATAGAAAAGCTCTACTTTCATCACCCTGACAAATTTAATAATTGGAAATAGTTACTAATCAGAAGAACATCTATATAGGACGCTCTGCACCAGTTTCCACAGGGAGATCGGACTGGCTATATTCTGTCCATGAACCTTCGTAAATTCTAACTTTAGGATAGCCAAGTAAATGCTTCAGCACTAAGTACTGCAATGAAGCTTCTCTTCCGGTGGTGCAAGTAACGATAATGTCTTGCAATTTATCAATCTTCTTGTCCTGTAAAATCTTGGTGATGTCAGCTAAGGACTTTAACTTGTGGGGATTTTGAGACTCGGTGAAAGAAGTCCAAGGAATATTCCGCGCTCCAGGAATGTGACCGTTACGCACAAATAGTTTCTCCTCACCAGCAAAGGCTTTTGGTGGTCTAGGATCAATGAAAACCACACCTTCTTTCCCAATTAAACCCTGAACCTGAGCAATATTAACGCGGATATTTTTGCGATCCTGCACATCCAATTTGCTGGTTTTATATTTAGGGAAAATCTGGGTTAGTTCAGCATTAGCTTGTTTGTAACCGCTCAAGCCTCCGTCAAGAACTGCCACAGAATTTTTAAACCCAATCCGCTCCAGTGCATAGGCGATTTGGGTCGCCCCTAAAACATCCCGACCATCGGAATATACTAGTACTTTGCTTTGATTGGTGACACCAGCCTGAGAAAGCAATTCTCCTAGTTTATCGGAATCCACTAGTTGAACTGGTAAACCATCTTTAGGGACGCGCACTAAATTATCAGCAAAATGAACCGCATTGGGTAAATGTTCTTTAAAATATTCGAGAGGACTCCAACGCACGTCTAAAATTCTCAGGTTGGGATCTTGAGCATTAGCCCTCACCCAACTAGGTGAAACAAATTCGATCTTGGTTGTAGCATTTTGGGCTGCTAGGGGTGATAAAAAGAAAAACGTGATCACCATTACTGACATTACCATTGCTGTAATGAGAGTTAAAGGTTTCAACTTAGAAGCTTTTCTTTGAGAGTAGATTCTAGACATAAATACTCGCACGAATTTTGGATGCATTAATAAACTACTGTATTATCATGGAGATGTCGTAGTTTATTTGTATACAGTTGCATAATTGCTGGCAAAAAAGCAAGTATTTGTTAGTTAACAATTTGAATTTGTGACTCAAAGAGTTAGTCTTCGGATGCTTAGCCTTAATTAGCTAGGATGCTGCAATATTTTAAGTAAATGCTTGAAATCCAGTGATACCTCATTGCTGTAAATGATTACTAGCTGATTTCACTCTTATTTCATACTGCCTGACGATAAAGCGTTTTGAATTTCTGTTGTTGCTCATAATGATCCACAATGGGCAGGGGATATTGACACCGCTGACACTGATGAGGCGGAATATCACCGCTGAGTAATTCTGCTGTAGTCAAACCCCGCAACTCAGGCAGCCATTGCCGAATATAAGTCGCTTCAGGATCATATTTCTTGGCTTGAAATGAGGGATTAAAAATCCGCAAGGGCTTAGAATCCATGCCACTGGAAGCGCTCCACTGCCAGCCGCCGTTATTGGCAGCTAATTCGCCATCAATTAGATGTTCCATAAAATATTGTTCGCCCCATTGCCAATTAATCAGCAAGTCTTTGGTTAGGAAACTAGCCACAATCATCCGACAGCGATTATGCATCCAACCGGTTTGATTAAGTTGGCGCATGGCAGCATCGACAATCGGAAATCCCGTCTGTCCTGCCGTCCATGCTGCAAATTTATCGGGGTCATTTTCCCACGGAAATCCTGCCATTTGGGGACGATAGGGCCCGTCGGCTAATTGGGGAAAGTGATACAAAACATGGTGATAAAATTCGCGCCAAGCCAGTTCTTGCCGCCAAGTGGTTAAACTTTTGAGTTCTTCATCGCTGCGAACCTGCGCCTCAGCCATGACCGTAGCTGCCCACACCTGACGAATCCCCACCGTACCAAACCGTAAATGGGGACTTAACTGAGCCGTGCCAGAAATTGCGGGAAAGTCGCGCTCTGTGCCATAGCGAAATAACTTCTGATACACGGCTTGATCGCAAAATTCATTTAATAGAGCTAATCCAGCGGTTTCCCCTGATTCAGGCAAATCATATTCCCACACAAAACCCCAGTTGTTCTGCACTTCCGTTAAATTCGGTAATTGCATTACTTCTGCATCACTATGGGCGATCTTTTCGCTCAGGCTGGTTTCTGCTAGGGGCAATCTGTCCGGTTTAGGATAGGGCAAGGATTTCGGCTGTTGCGACCAGTTGCGCCAAAAGGGAGTATAGACTCTATAGGGTTCCTCCGTTTTAGTCCAAATCTGATCGGGAGCGACTAAATCAATGTCTAAATAACTGAAAGCCGCAATACCTAAATCAGCTAAACTCTGCTTAGCACAACAATCTCGCTCTAGGGCCATGGGTTCAATATCTTCGCCCCAGAAAACCGCTTTGACATTAATTTTGGCACTAAATTGCGTTAAACACGATATCGGCTCCCCCCGCAAAAAGTATAACTCACTGCCTAATTCGCGATAACTTTGCTGTAACTGAGCTAAACAGCCCAGCATAAATGTCACCTGAGCGCCGCCAGTCTGTCCCGATTCGAGAATGCCCACATCAAAAATGAATACTCCCACCACCGAGCCATGATGTTGATTTGCCCAATCAATAGCCGCTGTCAGAGCCGGATGATCCGACACCCGCAAATCACGACGATGCCAAACTAAAGCTACCGGAGTTTCTATCAAAGTCATAATTTATGCAGTCCTTAATTTATATCGGTTCAAATTACATGACTTAAACATAATTTCATTAATAAAAACGACACCAGCCCCTAGAGAGGGATTGATGTCGCCTTGAAATACTCTAATTTAAATGCTCTAAATAGTACTGATCGACAAATTAGAACCGTTAGAACAGAAAGTCACGCGAATTTACAGGAGCTTATGCACCAACTGCTTCCTTAGCCGCATAAAAGACTTCCAAGGTGATTTCTGACATCTGCCGTTCTCTGGCAAATTTTTCGGTATTACGCTTCACTTTACCACGCACAAAGCCGGGGATTTTCTGTAATACCGCCGTTGCCTCTTTATTCCATTGCATATCACTGTCAGCAGAAATAGATTTGGTAATCACTTCCTTGGTATCATGTCCGCCAAAGATTTCTAACAAGTGATCTTCCATGCCCAACGTGAATGAATTGTACACCAAATCACAAATCTGATTCGTGCCTTCATAACCCAAAAAGGGTTTATAGCCTAGACTAAAGTTCTGAATATGCACCGGCGAAGAAATGACCCCACAGGGAATATTCAACCGTTTCCCGATATGGCGTTCCATTTGCGTACCAAAAATTGCCGCTGGTTCACTCTTAGCAATGCGATCGCCCACATAGGTATGATCTTCGCTGATAATTACTTCATCGCAGAGATCACCCACTTCATTACGGAACCATTCTTCATCATACTTACAGAATGTGCCTGCCCATAATACATGAATGCCCATTTCCTTAACCAAAATCTTGGTCATGGCAGCGGCATGGGTACAGTCACCATAAACCACGGCTTTTTTGCCCGTCAAATTTTGGCAGTCAATGGAACGGGAAAACCACATCGCTTGGGACTGATCATTCATCTGACTAGTAATAAATGCTTCATAGTCCACATCGCTGCCTTGGTCACGCAGTACCGTTTGAATTTGGCGAATACACCGCGCCGTTTCCCCCACACCCATCGGTGTAATATCCACAAAAGGCGTACCAAATTCCTGTTGCAAATATTGGGCACTCATTAACCCCAATTCCCGATAGGGCACAAGATTAAACCAAGCTTGGGGCAAGTTCTTTAATTCATGGACCGAAGCTCCTTCCGGCATCACACAATTAACTTTAATGCCCAAATCCGTCATCAATCGCTTCAGTTCCTTGCAATCATGGCTGTGATGGAAGCCCAAGGTGGCCATACCCAAAATGTTTACCGAAGGCTGCTCAGTCTTGGTGGTGGCTAAATCACCCTTCTTCCGTGCCTTCGCAATATAAAATTCTACCACCTGTTGCAAAGTTCGTTCTGCTGCTTGTAATTCATTGACGCGATAATGATTCACATCCGCCAGCAGCACATCGCCAACTGCATCCAATCGCGCCCGCTCCACAAAATTATGCAAATCTTCTTGCAAAATACTGGAAGTACAAGTGGGAGTCAACACAATTAAATCAGGATGCTCCTCCTGATCCTTACGCACAATATTATCGACCACTTTCTCCTGCGAACCCCGCGCCAACACATGACGATCCACCACACTAGCGGTAACTGGGGTAAATTCCTTTTCTCGTTCTAACATCGAACGCATTACATTAAAATAATCGTCGCCCAAAGGAGCGTGCATAATTGCATGGACATTCTTAAAAGAGCTGGCAATGCGCAAAGTACCAATATGAGCAGGTCCTGCATACATCCAATAAGCAAGCTTCATCTTTAATTTCCTACAGGGTAACTGTAATTTTAATTGAAATGTTAATTGAGTTTCATCAGTAACTTTTATAGTGACGCTTTAATGAGAAGTTGATGAGAAGTTCAATTTTAGGAAGTTGATTGCTTAACTGATTTCTTAATTATAAGTCAATCAGAAATCAATTCAATCATAAAATTAATCTCACAAAATCAATGCAACCTTACAGCATCAACGTTTTTCAAGGCTTTGGCATTGCCTAATCTGGCCCGACTTAAAATCCTGACTTAAATTATTAACCTCTTAGGCTAAAGGGAGAAGTAAGCACATAAGCAATTGTTTAATTATTATTGACCATTTGCAAGAATATGTAATAGAAACTCAGAATTTAATTAATCTTTGTTTACTGAAACGAGCACATTCTTAACTGATCCCCAAATATGAAATCGGCTCTAGGACTATTTTTCATATTTTTTTGCCCAAAATTAGGGGCATAATAATTTTTAACATTATAGAAATAGTATTTATGCTTACTGGTTTCACGGCAGCACTCGTCTTAATTACACTTTCCGAATTAGGCGATAAGAGTTTTCTGATTACGGCTCTCTTAGCGATGCGTTATCCGCGCTGGCTAGTTTTTTGGGGAACTATTGCCGCCCTCGGTTTAATGACTATTATCTCAGCCATGATGGGGCAAGTGAGCCAATTATTTCCAAAAATCTATGTGCATTGGGCGGAAGTATTACTACTAGCAGGATTCGGCATTCTGTCTATTTGGCAATCCTATCAGATCAAAAATCATGGTAAAACTTGCGAAACTGAACTAGCTGAAGCAAAAGCCGAAATTGAAGAAACGGAATTATCACCAAGCGCTCAATCATGGCTAGGCAAGGGTTTAGCAAGGTTTCTAGAACCAATATTAGGACGCAACTTTAGAAACATCTTAGCCACCTTTGGTAAATCCTTCACTTTAGTTTTTATTGCTGAATGGGGCGACCGGACGCAGTTTACAACTATTGCCCTAGCTGCGGGGAATCATCCAGTTGCCGTGACTGTAGGAGCCATTTTAGGACATAGCATCTGTAGCGCTATTGCGGTGATTGCGGGTTGTTTATTAGCTGGCTATCTTTCAGAAAGAGTCGTCATGTTCTTTGGCGGTATTCTTTTTCTGATTTTTGCTGGCGTAGTCTATTTTGAACCATAGGACATAAAACGAAAATCATCTTTCTATTTGATGAAATATTTACAGTTAACAATGAAAATGTCCCTAGCAAATCGGTTAAATTGTGGGGCATCATTAGATCATCAAGCAACTTAAGTTACATTAAAAAAACAGATTTAATGCGGATTTATTTCATTAATCGCACCATTTAAACCTGAAATTAGTTTCACATATATCTTGAAATCATCATTGAGTTTCATTGATATACATAGTAATTCCGTATAAACCTGTGGAAAACCCTGTGGAAAACTAGCCTTTATCTGTGGAAAACTAAGGGTGATCTGTGGAAAACTTTGCGTAGGTATTTATACCCTGTGGAAAAACCCCCTAGTTTTCCACAGGGTTTTCCACAGGTAAAAAACCTTGAAAATATTGCTGTGTAAAGATCTTTAAAAGTTTTCCACAATTTCCACAGGCTCTACTACTACTATCCGGATCAAAATTTTTAAAGTAAAGAAGAGTAGAAGATAGTTGCAAACAAAAAAACAAAAAGTGATTTAAAAAAAATAGCCAAGCAGTGGTATATTTTGTTTCACTGGATTTCAGGGAAGAAAGTTCAAGTTTCAAAGTAACTTTCATTTTTCGGATTTGTTTTAGAAAATCGTTTAAAGACAAATTCAAATTTCTTTAAAAAATATTTCATTAGACAATAAAAGCAAAAAAGCGATTTTTAGAAAAAATTTCAATTTGAGATGAATTTAAAAAACTTTAATTTGATTTAGAAAGAAAAAAGATTTAATTTTCCTCGAGCTGTAATCTTGAAGAAAAATTGCTTCAAAGAAGAGAAAGCGATAAATTTTACAAATCAAGTTAGGTTTTGCTAAGTTTCAATTTTTAGTTTTAGAGCTTGATCAAAAAATCCAATTAGGTCTAACTTGAGTTGGTTTTATAATTTAAGTTCCGTCCGCGCCATCGAAAGTTTTCCACAGGCTGCATGATGATTAATTCAGAATCTGCTCAATAATTTGTCACAAGTTTGTCAGATGATTTTTCCCTTGAGATTGCTTCAATTTTACTGCCTAGAATCTCAAAATGTTTCCATAAAATTAACTCCCATAATCCGTTATCATTTGGGAAACACTTTTCTAGCGAATGCTTTCCTCTGCCATGCGACTGACCTGTAGACAAAACCAACTCGCCACAAACCTTAGCCTAGTAAGTCGCGCTGTGGCCTCTCGCCCAAGCCATCCGATTCTAGCCAACATTTACCTTCATGCTGATGTAGAACATCAATTGGTTGGACTCAAAGCTTTTGACCTAAGTTTAGGGATTCAAGTCTCATTTCCCGCAGAAGTCCAAGAATCGGGAGCGTTTACTTTGCCTGCTAAATTGCTCAATGATATTGTCTCCCGCTTGCCGGATGAAGATGTGGCTATCGTGATTGATCCAGATAGCTCTATGGCAATACTGACCTGTGGTTCGGGACAATATCAATTGCACGGCTTGCCTGTGGAAGAATTTCCTGAATTACCAGAAATTTCTGATGCGGGGCAGTTAACTTATTTGCCGGTAGAAGCTTTGATCAGTGGCTTAAATGGCACTTTATTCGCTACTTCCACCGATGAAGGCAAGCGGGTTTTAACCGGAGTGCGGTTAGTGGCCAATGGTGAAAAGTTAGAGTTTGCTGCCACCGATGGTCACCGTCTGTCAGTAGTGGAGACCAATTTCTTGGAAGTTGATGAAGATCCCGCTCCCGATGCCCCTGTGGTCACCACTATGGAAGTAACCATTCCAGCCCGTGCCCTGCGGGAACTAGAAAAAGTACTCAACCAACAAACCGAAGGAGCCATCGCGGTGCGGTTTGATGAAGCGAACATGATTTTCCACAGTGCTAACCAAACCTTAGTTTCGCGCCTCCTAGATGGTGCTTATCCTAACTATCGTCAGTTGATCCCCAATCGTTTTGAGCGCCAAGTGGCGGTGGATCGCAAGCTACTAATCAGCGCCTTAGAGAGAATCGGCGTACTTGATCAAAAAGGTAACATCGTCAAAGTCACCATCGATGCCAACGCCCAAGAGATTGCCCTGTCGGTCGATTCCCCAGATGTAGCCACCGGTAAAGAGTCTCTACCCGCCCAAGTTTCCGGCGAAGATATCGAAATTGCCTTTAATGTCAAATATTTACTCGAAGGACTCAAAGCTATTTCTGGTGCTGAAGTCAATATCCAGTTAAATACCCCCACGAGTCCGGTGATTTTGACCCCTATCAGCGCCATGAAAATGACTTATCTGTTGATGCCTGTGCAAATTCGTAACTAGGTTTATAAAATCTTGATCCCTCTAATAAGTCTTAGGGGGATTTTAATTTAGCCAACTTTTGTAACGAACGTTCGGTAAAAATAAAATCTTTTTATGTGAGATGTTACAATTTTCCACAGACAGCACGAGTTTTCCACAGGTGGTTGTGGAAAACTTTTAGTTGATCGGTATTATTGAGCAATATGAGCAGGCAAAATACCTACCCCACAGGAATTTTCTGGTTGATGTAGGCTAACTAAAACATTGATCTATCAAGATCTATAAAAATAAATTAAGTTTTGCGCCTAAATTTCTACCTGTAATAACTTAATGTACCGAACGTTCGGCTTGCATTGACTTGAATAAAAGATTTTTGTCTAATATTTGGTAAAAGTTAATCGACAATTCGGTAAGTATAGATGCTTTACTGACGGAAATGACCTATGATTCAGGCTTAAGGATTACTTTGCTTCTTTCGTAATCGCGCTTAATTTCTATTTTGATCAACAGCTACAAGCAGTTATAAACAGCATTTGTGATGGTTCACGTTTTACCCCTATTGGCAATTGTATTGGCGGCGACGTTGGTTTCTGGGGAATCCCTAGGGGCAAAACCTTTAGATGATGAGTCGCCAATATTGCAGCAATCCCATGATCAAGAATATCACCAAACTCCGGTGGAGCGACAAAAGTCCACTAGTGAGTTAACAGGTATGGTCAAAAATGACCTAGAGATTTTGATGGAGCAATTGCCCACTTTAGAGATTACGCCTGCGAGTCTTTTAGCTCAGCGCGGCCCGATTAAGCCGAATAGTATTCCTTTACCCAAACCTGGGGAGACAGTTGCGCCTTTACCCAAACCTGTGGGAGAGATTTTAGAATTAAATGCGGATCGTCAGGAATATGATGTGAAGCAACAGCGATTTATTGCCATTGGGAAAGTGCGGGTGCGCTATAGTGGTTCAATTTTAGAAGCAGATCGGGTGGAAATTGATACTAAAGAGCGTACCGCCACTGCTTTAGGTAATGTATTGTTTGTGCGGGGGGATCAACGATTGCGGGGGACGCGATTAGTTTATAACTATGGGCAGGCGAAGGGGGTTTTAGAAAATGCAGCGGGAACCATCAATACGGGCACATTTGGGCAAACTATCGCCAATACGGGATCGCCTAATTCGCAATCTTTAATTGTGGGAGTGGGTGGTACTGAGCAAGGGGTGCGGGGTCGTGTGGGACGCTTGGGCTTTTTGACTGATCGACTAACTTTAGAGAATGGCGTGTGGCAGGTGGAAAATCTGCGGGTCACCAATGATCCTTTTAGTCCGCCGGAAATGGAATTGCGGGCCGATAAGGCCACGATTACTCCGATTAGTTCTAGTCAAGAGCGTTTAGATTTGGCTAGTCCACGATTGATTTTTGATAATGGTTTTTCTTTGCCTGTACCTGTGGGTTCGATTACCTTGGATCGATTTACGCGGCTCACTCCTGTGGTGGTGGGCTTTGACCAAAAGGATCGTGGTGGTTTGTTCTATCAACAAAGTTTTGATGTGGTGACGGAACGGAATTTAAATTTCCAGATTGCCCCTCAACTTTTGCTGCAACGGGCTTTTGAAGGAAAACCGGGCGGATTGGGATTTGATTTAATTGGTTTATTGGCAATTTTGGAAGGGGATTTAGGTGATGGTCAGTCTTTATCGATGCGAGCGAGTATTTCTGGTTTAGACTTCTCGAATTTAGAGAACAATTTACGCATGAATGTGCGCTATCAGATTCCCATATTTCAGGATCATAGTTTAGTTACTCAATATGCTTACCGGGATCGGGCTTATAATGGCTCTTTGGGCTTTCAGGATGTGAGTAATTTAGTGGGTGTGAATGTAATTTCCCCAGCACGGATTTTAGGGAATAGTGGCTGGGTCTTGAATTATCAGGGGGGAATGCAGCTAATTAATGCTACCCGAGCGGATTTTTCGCCCAATCAATTGGGAACTTTAGGACGGTGGCAGGTGGCGGCATCGGTGGAGCGGGGGTTTCCGTTGTGGCGTGGTCAAGGCTTACCCGCAGAGCGCACTAGTGGCATGAAGTACACCCCAGAACCACTAATTCCGAGGCTTGATGGTTATTTACGTTTTGGTGGCGTTTATGCCTTCTATAGCAATGCTGTGGATCAAGCTTCTTTAGCGGCAACAGTGGGTTTATCGGCGGCGGCTGGTAGTTTATCCAAGGATTTTCTCGACTATACCCAATTGGATCTCAGCTTTACCCAGCAGTTAATTAGCGGACAATCGCCGTTTCTATTTGATCGCATTGTGGATACCCAAGTCTTAACCGCCGGAATTTTGCAACAGATTTATGGGCCGTTCCGGTTTGGCATTCAACAAAGTTGGAGTTTGAGTAACAATGGCAGGCTCGTAGATTCCGTTTATACTCTGCAATACGATCGTCGTACTTATGCCGTGGTCTTGCGTTATAACCCGACCCAAGGTCTAGGAGAACTCAGTTTACGAATTAGTGATTTTAATTGGTTTGCACCGCCTAGTGGTGTGAATAATGTGCAAAGTGGCATGAGTCAGCGATAAAACTATAGGCAATCAGCACATGATTGAGATGCATGATTAACATACATTAATTATGATTCATCTTGAAAAGAAATCGCAATCATTGATAGATCATCAGCAAAACTATTGGAGACATTTAAATAGTTAATTTCTGCTAATAATTCATCTAAGGATTTGATTTTTTTATCTTGATAATCTTTAGTCACTAAGTCAGTAAAACCTTGCATTCCCCATAAAGTTTCATTAGCTAAATTAAATTCAAATATGCCATCACTCAAAATATATAAAATACTATTTTGAGGCACTAATAAGGACTTTTGTTGATATAAACTATCAGCAAAAAATCCCACCGGCAAACCAGTAGAACTTAATTCATGTATACTTTCTGGCGTAATTAAAATACTAGGAGGATGCCCACCATTGGCATAGGTTAGAGTTTGTGATGACCGACAGTAAATACCATACCAAATAGTGAAGTATCGCCAATTCAAGGATGAAATGCAACGGGTTCTGATGAAGCAAAGAATACTT
>JBAXSK010000078.1:0-15346 GCA_037130765.1 Pseudanabaena sp. ELA607 | reverse complement strand
GCAAACGATTGACTATTCTAATTTACAGCTTTAACATTACTTTGCATCACTACCAGAATTTTGATGGTTTCAGTGAGGTCTTAAAAATGAAGTATTTAGCTAGAATTACCTTGGATTCTCAAGTGATGGGCGGTAAGCCTTGCATTCGTGGAATGCGGGTGACTGTGGGTACATTGGTTGGACTATTGGCGGTTGGACATTCGGTTGAAGAAATTTTAAATGCTTATCCTTATTTAGAAAAAGAGGATATTATGGCGGCGTTGTGCTATGCGGCTTGGCGATCTGAGGAGGTAGAGGTCGCTTTGGTGTCAGCATGAAAATATGGGTGATCGCCTATCTAAAAAATCTTGTAAAATGTCAATAATTCAGTATGCAGGAGGATTCAGACAATGACGGTTTTAGAAAAAGTTCTGAGTAAAATGCAGACGTTGCCAACAGATCAACAGCAACAAGTACTTCGCTTTGTTGAATTTCTCGTGTTTGAGTTGGGCGATCGCCAAGTTAACCAAGAATCTGAAAATCTCAAAGAAGGTCAACAAAAAACTGCGTTCTGGAAAGGATTGCAAAAATTTAGATTGACAATCCAAAATGAGGGAGTGGGGTTTACTAATGAGGATTTTGCGGATTTGCGCGATCGCAGTGTGGGTAGAGAAATTATTCTATGAGCTTTCAATATTTGCTTGATACTAATACGCTTTCGGAGCCAGCAAGACTTATTCCCAATGCGAATATTTTACATAAGCTAGAAGTTTGTCAATCGGAAATTGCCACTGGGAGTATTGTTGTGCATGAGCTTATGTACGGTTGTTTGCGATTGCCAGAATCTAGAAAGCGAGAGGCTCTTTGGAATTATATGCAGGAGTCGGTGTTGAGTTTGCCAATGTTTAACTATGATCAACCTGCGGCGGAGTGGCACGCAAGGGAGAGAGCAAGGTTAACGAAGGTAGGTAAGTCTCCTGCTTTTGCGGATGGGCAGATTGCGAGTATTGCTCATGTCAATAATTTGATTTTGGTGACGAACAATGTTGCAGATTTTCAATTTTTCGATGGTTTAAGAATTGAAAATTGGTTTCTAGAATAAGCTCATCGTAGTCTCAAACCCCATTTTTTCCTTTTTCCTTTCTACTTTTCCCTTGAACTTATGACAGATGCAGAGTTATTGGCAATAATCGCACAAGCAGAGCGAGAGGGCTGGACAGAACTCGATCTGTCGGGGAACGATCTGGAAGGATTGCCGAGCGAAATTGGACGATTGCAAAGTCTGGAAAAGTTGATTTTAGGTAAGTGGGATAATCAGACGCATGAAAAAAAAGGAAATCGTTTAACTACTATCCCTCAGGAGATTTTTCAACTAACTAATCTCAAAGAACTATCCATTTCATATAACCAAATCACGGCGATTCCAGACGAAATTGCCAATTTAGCAAATCTCACAACGCTTAACCTCAATGACAACCAAATCACGGCGATACCAGATGTGATCGACAATTTAACCAATCTGACTAGGCTTGTCCTCTACGCAAACCAAATCTCGGTTATTCCAGATGCGATCACCAACTTAGTAAATCTGACGGCTCTTTACCTCGATAGCAACCAAATTACGGCGATTCCAGATGAGATCGCTAACTTAGCAAATCTGGCTAAATTTATCCTTGATAAAAACCGAATTACGGCGATTCCAAATGCGATCACCAACTTAGCAAATCTGACGGATCTTTCCCTCTCACACAACCGAATTACGGCGATTCCAAATGCGATCGCCAATTTAGCAAATCTGATTACGCTTGACCTCTCTCGCAACCAAATCACAGCGATACCAGACGAGATCGCCCAATTAGACAAATTACACATTCTCGATTTAAGAGAAAATCCTTTACCAATTCCGCCAGAAATTCTTGATGACTATAGCAACCCTAAAGCGATTTTTGATTTTTGGTTGGAGCGAGAAAGACAGCCATTAAACGAAGCGAAAGTGATTTTAGTTGGACAGGGAACCGTGGGCAAAACCTCACTGGTCAAGCGCTTACTCGACAATCAATTTGATGCAGGTGAACGCAAAACCGATGGCATTAATATTCGTGATTGGCAGATTACAGCCAAAAATGAACAAGTGAAGCTGCGGGTTTGGGACTTTGGCGGACAGGAAATCATGCACGCCACCCATCAGTTTTTTCTCACCGAGCGTAGCCTCTATCTATTGGTCATCAATACCCGCGAAGACGAACTTGCCAATCGCATCGAATATTGGCTGAAACTAATCGAAAGTCTGGGAAATCAAGCCCCCGTGATTATTGTCGGCAATAAAATCGATGACCATCCTCTCGACCTCGATCGCCACGGCTTACAAACCAAATATCCCAACATCAAAGGCTTTATCGGCACATCCTGCGCCACAGGGTTAGGGATTAGCGAACTCAAACAAAAAATCACCGCAATCATCGCCAACGAAATGCCCCATGTCTTCGATCCCATACCCGTCAAATGGCTAAACCTCAAGGACAAACTGGAACAGGACGATCGCGACTACATCACCTATCAGGAATACGAACAAAAATGCATCGATACTGGCATCACTAGAGAATCATCGCGCCATACCCTCGTCCGCCTCCTGCATGAACTGGGCATCGTTCTCAACTTCAATGATGACAAACGCCTCAAAGACACCAACGTTCTCAATCCCGAATGGGTCACAGTCGGCGCATACAAAATCATAAACGACAACCTCTTGATGACCGCACATCAGGGCGTATTGCATTGGCAAGACACAGAGCGCATCTTTCAGCCCAAATCTCGCAAAGATCAAGACTGCTACGCCACCGAAGAAGCGCGTAAATTCATTCTCAGGATGATGGAAAAGTTTGAGCTATGCTTTGCAATGGAAAATTCCCGCGATCGCGACTATCCCGAATACCTCATACCCGATTTACTCCCCAAAGAGGAACCCCACACAGGTACATGGGACGACTGCCTGAGATTTGAATATCGCTACGATAAAGTTCTACCCAATAGCGTCATTTCCCGATTTATCGTCAAGGCTCACAAACTCATCGCCCGCACCAACAGCCGCACCTACTGGCGTACAGGCGTAATCCTCGCCTCCGATACAGACAACTTTGCCTACATCAAAGCCGATCTCGAAGATGCCAAAATCTTTATCCGCATCAAAGGCAATCCCCACACCCGTCATAACTTTCTCTCCATCATCCGTGACAAATTTGACGACATTCACGACTGTCCAAAACTCACTCCCGATGAGCGCATCGTTCTCCCCGACAATCTCCAAGTCACCGTCAGTTACAAACATCTCCTCAAATTGTTAGATCGTGGCGAGACAACCTATTTCCCTGAAGAAGCCGATCGCAGTTACAATATCCGCGAACTCATCGAAGGCATCGAAGATAGGCGATCGCGATTAAAAGGTCATTTACGAGAACGAGAGCCGTATAGCGATCGGCAACCACATCATGTAACTGTTAATATCTACAATAGCAACCAACAAGCAACCATCATGCCCGAACCTGAGAAGCCCCAACCTGAAAATTCACCAAAATCAGAGAAAGTACAACTTCCTTCCATAATTGCCGTCTCCGTTTCCTTTGTCTTCCTTTTCTCAACCACAGCCTTTCTCGTTCTCACTTTTGCAGGTGTACTCAGCGTTCCCGTTTTTGTGATTGCCATGTTTTCGATTTTATTATTGATGGCGATCGCCGTTAGTTTCGTACTCAAAGCTACTGGACAAATGGAAGGACAATCCTTTGAAAACATCATCCTTGCTGTCCTCAAACAAGCCACCCTCTACGATGCGCTACTTAGCAAAATTGGCGATATAATTGGTAAATTTAAAAATTAGAGCGGCAGAAACTATATCCCTAAAATCAATCCGAAAACGATCAGATAGACGAGTATCAATTACCCGCCGCTAATTATCAAATTGTTAAGGCTTTAAAATCTTTTACCAGATAATTCCAATCTGTTTACCAAGATCTCCACTAAGTAGCTCTTCCCACTCCTTGTAAGTTCTTACTTTTTCAGTCCCAGCCATAACCTCTTCAGGTTTTAAATATGTAACTAAAACCCCAAATCCTCTAGAATGCTTGCGTCTCATCGAGGATCGTTTGACCGTATTGCGCGATGAGACTTTGTATATATTCTTTCGCCCTTTTTCTCGAATCGGTAAATGCATACACTTCACCTTGTGCTAAACGTATAGAGTTTTTATAGGTCAAGCCTATTTTTTCTTTGTAGTAATTAAATGATTTAGGTTTAGTAAAAACTAGAATTAGAGGAGTATCTTCTCCATCTGTACCTAAGCAAAAATTGATACCAACACTGTAACAATACCATAATAACCATTTTCCAATAGGTTCGACAAGCCTGTCTTCTATATTTTGTTCTGTCTCTAAATGCTCAACAACCAATAAATTTCGACTTTCGCCAATAATATAACTCACCAATCCAAGTAATTTCTTCTCGTATTCAAGTTTTACTAAAATTCTTTTTTCGGATTTAGCACTTTTCCTAATCTCGTCTTCCCAAGGGAATAGCCAATTCCCTGTAATCGGCTTATCGGAATCACTTATGGGTATTAAGATGGCATAGCTTTTTTTTCCATTTGCTTTTAATGTAATTGGCACTCTAACTTGACCAATATTAAAACCACTGAAATTTTGTGAATGCAACATATTTTGTATTTCTTAACAACTCTTAATATTATAGCATAAAAATATGAATGATAGAAAAAGATCTGGCTTGGGTGAGCATCTGTGAAAAGATTGAAGATGTAATGGAAGCAGAAAATCTCTTCGGTGATCTGGTCAACAACGTTTTTCTTTTGCTAATCTACTTATCTATGTCTACCCTATCCGAACTCAATCTCTTAGATATAGTTGCCCTAAAAAATGACCTGCCCCAGCATCGCTTACTAGCAGGACAAGTCGGAACCATCATCGAAATCCTTGCCCTCGAAGTCTATGAAGTCGAATTTAGCGATGATGACGGTCAAACCTACGCCACCCAAGCTTTATCCGCCCATCAACTTCTAAAACTTCATTACAAACCTATGTCAAGCTCCACATCAAGCAACATCCATCAACACGGCTCAGGCAAAAACAACGTTTAAAAGCATTCTCACAAAAATCTATACCTTTGCAAATTCGCTTAATTTGGCAATAATTCACCCTCAATATCTCAGCATTATAAAGTCTTTAGCAAGCCATCACAGGCATCAAACAATAAATCAATCACATAATCAAAGCCGTCCGTCCCACCATAATAGGGATCAGGGACTTCAGTATCTTGATGCTCAGAGCAATAACTGCACATCATCTTAATCTTGTCAGCATATTTCCCCTGCGGATCAAGGCGTTTGATATTGCGATAATTATCCTCATCCATCGCCAAGATTAAATCAAAATTTTCTAGATCGGTGCGCACTAACTTACGGGCTGCACCGACAAAATTCATGCCACGCCGTTGAGCCGCCGCCCGCATCCGTTCATCAGGCAGCGCACCCACATGATAGCCCGCAGTACCAGCAGAATCACACTGGATCTCTCCTTGACGCTGGGCAGTTGCCACCAGTTGATTCATGATATTTTCTGCGGCAGGGGAGCGGCAGATATTACCTAAACACACAAATAGAATTTTCTGGGTCATTTTCAGGTGACTTGGCAATATTTTGCAGTGTAATTTTGAAATGTCATAGTTAGGGCAACCCGACATAGACTGCCCCTAGAGAACCGATCAGAACCTATAGATTAGTGCTGCCCTTAGAGCCAGAGTAAATCACACCCCGACTAAAATTCACACTCAACGGCTGACCATCACGAATTGAGGTAGTGGCATGACTGACACCCACCATCACCGGAATGCCTAACCGTCGCCCAATAATCACCGCATGGGAATCAAGGCTACTATCTTCAGTAATCACCGCTGAGGCTTTGCGAATTAAATCTACAAAATCCACATCAGTACGGGATACCACTAAAATTTCGCCGTTGTTAAAATTCTTGATATTCCGTGAACTAGTGGCGACTCGGGCACGACCTTGCACCGTACCAGAACCCACCGCCGCCAAGCCTTTACCCACCGCCGCCGAGACATATTCCACCTTAATCAAGTCAGTGGAACCAGCCACCCCTTGCAGAGTGCCAGCGGTCATCACCACTAGATCCCCAGCACTGAGCAAATGATGTTCTTGGGCTTGGTTGAGAGCAGCTTCAAAGTTTTGCTTAGCTGATGGCATGGATAGGGCCACCAAGGGCTGTACCCCCCAAACCATTTGTAATTGCCGTGCCACCAAAACATCAGAGGTCACGGCTAAAATCGGCGTAGGTGGGCGGAATTTACTTACATTACGCGCTGTAGCACCAGTTTTAGTAAGGGTAACGATGGCAGTAGCTGACAGTTGAATGGCAATATTGCCCACGGCATAACTAATGGCTCCAGCAATAGCATGGCTGTCATTGGCTAAACCATAAATATTATGTTCCGCTTCGATGCGATGGGCAATGCGGGCCATAGTTTCCACCGCTTGGATGGGATATTTACCCACGGCAGTTTCGTTAGAGAGCATCACCGCATCCGTACCGTCAATGATCGCATTAGCTACGTCAGAGATTTCGGCGCGGGTGGCACGGGGACTGCCCACCATACTATCGAGCATTTGGGTGGCCGTAATTACGGGAATGCCTAACCGATTGGCGGTTTTGATCAGACGCTTTTGCACTAGGGGCACATCTTCGGCGGGAATTTCTACCCCCAAATCGCCCCGCGCCACCATTACGCCATCACATACACTCAACAAATCTTCCATGCAGTCAATGGCTTCGTGTTTTTCGATTTTAGCGATTACACCAACCGAGCGACCACTTTGGGCGATTAACTCTTTTAGTTCTAAAATATCGACTGGTTTACACACAAAACTCAAAGCTACCCAGTCCACACCTTCAGCCAAGCCAAACCGCAGATCTTCGCGATCTTTTTCGGTCATGGCGGCCACCGACAGATGCACATTGGGGAAATTGACCCCTTTGTTATTGGATAAAATACCGCCAACCACAACGCGACAAAAAAGATCGCCCGCCGTTGGATCGACACTATCTACCACCATTTCTACTTTGCCATCGTCTAGCATAATCCTTGCACCCGCAGGGACTTCCTTGGCGAGGTGTTCGTAAGTAATGGTGCTAATTTCTTGGGTACCGGGGACTTTTCGGCTAGTCAGGATAAACTTATCGCCCCGATTCAGGGAAATCGAGCCATCAACAAATTTACCGAGGCGAATTTTCGGGCCTTGCAGGTCTTGGAGAATCCCTACCGGCTGATTTAACTCGCTAGAAACTTGACGGATATTGCACACACTACGGTGGTGATCAGCATGGCTGCCGTGGGAGAAGTTGAGACGAAAGGTGGTAGCCCCTGCCTCAATCAACTGGCGGATCATATCCATGCTTTGGGTTGCAGGGCCGATGGTAGCAACGATTTTTGTTCGGCGAAACGTATCTCTGACGTTCATGAAATCCAAATAAGCGCTAAATTTTAAACATACCAGACAACTCTACCCCAGACACAAAAAAGGTCTGCCTTTGTTAAAGTTACTTTTATGACTTTTGGTGGTTGTATAAGCAGTCATTTTGATGGTTCAGGGAGCAGTAAGAAAATTTTCCCTTGAATGTTCCCATGATTAAGTTTAACTTAACCGCGATTACAGTTAAATTTTCTGTGAGTATCGCGTAATCATTGAGTAGTCATTTAATAGCTAGATTTAGTAACTATTTAATAACCATAACTTGAGCCAGTACTTGCCATATTTTCAAATTTAGTTAAGCGAGGTTCAAAGAGCAATTTAACTGTACCAACGGGCCCATTCCGATGTTTGGCAATAATAATTTCCGCAATACCACGATCAGGGGTATCGGGGTTATAATATTCATCGCGATAGAGATTAATTACTAGATCCGCGTCCTGTTCGATCGAACCGGATTCACGTAAATCCGACAACATCGGCCGCTTATTAGTCCGTGCTTCTACCCCGCGACTTAACTGCGATAAGGCAATTACTGGTACGTTTAATTCCCGCGATAAACCTTTTAAAGATCGGGTAATTCTGGATAATTCTTGTACCCGATTATCGGAGCCGGAGCCTTCCATTAATTGCAAGTAATCAATCAAAATTAAGCCCAGTGATCCCCCTTTTTCGGCTTGCAATCGGCGGGCTTTAGAACGTAATTCCGTCACCGAAGGATTAGGCGTGTCATCAATAAAAATTGGAATATCCGATAAGGCACTAATTGCCATCGAAACCGTAGACCATTCATGATCATTAATTTGTCCAGCCCGTAAACGATTGCTATCGATCCCCACATCCGTAGAACGCATTTTCGACTGACTGGCCAGCAAACGATAAATTAATTGCTCCTTCGACATTTCTAAGCTGAAAATTGCCACCGGTAAATGATGGATTTCTGCCATTTTGCGAGCTACTTCTAAACCAAAAGCCGTATTATGGACACAAATATCATTGGCGACAAAATTGTGAGTTTCAGGAATTGTCAAATCATAAACTTGCTTCTCACCGACAAACTCGATCGCTACAATTTTGTCCCAGTAGATATCACTACTAGCAAGATTTTGTAATGATAAACAATTTACGGCTGTAGCTAGTTTTAATAATCTCTCTCTAGTAGGGGCGCGTTTACCTACATGGATATTAGAACTATTAATACCTGCGGTTTCTGCTAAGTTCTTCCAAGATCGCTCACCTTTGGCAATCATCAAATCACGCCAAACTTCAACAGGAATTAAATCAGTGTTAGTTTGATATCCCTTAGTATTTAAAGCTAATTTTGCCTTTTGAATAGCTTCTTCTTTGCCAAAAACACCAATTTCATTGATTAAAGTTTGTAGTGATAAAGCATCAGTAATATCTAATTGCCAACAGTAGCGAATCTCTTCTTTATATTTAACGGATTTGTGTTTTAGTTTGGCGATAATACCAAATCGTAATAATAAATGTTGGACTTGACGGGCTAGTTTTTCACTGGTGCTAGCATAACCTGCTTGGACTTGTCCACTAGTTAAAACAGATATCCATCCATCAGTTGCGAATAGACGATTTAAAAACAAAGCAACTAAGGATTTCTCTAAACAGAAAATAAAATCTGGAATTGTTTTATTTAGCGTTGCAGCGCGATTGCCATGGGTATCAATCGTGACCTTTAAACTAGGAGAAAATTGTTCGACAGCAGCAATAAAATCATCTTGAATCTTGGGATTAATATTTGTAAATCTGGGACTAGTTTGAGTTAAACAACCATCTCCTAATAGATAGGCTAAGAGCTTAATTTCACAAGAGGGACGACATTCTGTGCCAAAAACTGCGATCTGACGTGGAACAGCAATTTTATCGCCCACCCATAATTTTCCTAGTTGCTGCCAGCCAGTGATTGTTAAAAATGGATGGGTTAACGTTGTTTCAATCTGTCGCCCTAAAGCAGTTGTCACCCGAAATACCGGCTTGATCCCATCATCAATAAAAGCGGATGGTTGCGTCGCATCAAAGCGCCAATTTTCTCCTAACGTTAAAAGAGTTGGTTTCGTTTGATTTTGTTGGTACTGCTCATAGATTCTGGCGATCGTGCTAATGCTGCCATCAGCTACAACCAATTCACTGTCAAAGGCTAAGCATTTCCCCATCGATGGACGACCGGCAATAATAATTAAATCCGATCTTTGTAAACCATTGGTCATGGCATCAAAGTCATAAAAACCCGTAGCTAAACCATTTAAACTACTGGCTTCAGTGGCGCTGCTGTTGATGTTATAACGGTTTTCTAATTCATAAAATGTTTTGGTTAAAACATCCCCTACTGGTACTAAACCTTGCTGAGTTCTTGATTGGGTGACGGCAAATATTTTCTGTTCAGCTTGGTCTAATAATTGATTTAATTCTAGTTCGTTGTTATAGGCTAATTCCACCACGGCACGGGCTGATTCGGCTAATTTGCGGCGGGTGTATTTATCAGCAACTAGTTGGGCATAAAAATCAATATTGACGGCGCTAACGGTACGCTCACATAACTGGACAATTTTAGTTTGACCGCCGATTTTTTCGAGTAAGTCGCGATCACTGAGCCAACTGGTCACACTCATCATGTCGGCAGGGGTGGACTGATTATGCAACATCAAACAAGCGCGAAAAATTTCCTGATGGGCTGCCACATAAAACATTTCCGGACGCAAAATATCTAAGACCCGCGTAATCGCTTCGGGATCAATTAAAATGCCGCCGAGAACTGACTCTTCAGCTTCGATGTTTTGGGGAGGCAGATGAAGTTCGGCTTCTTTGCTCATGAAAAGACGTTAAAACAACAAGGCATGACTAAGCACTGCGAAAATATCACAAAAATTTTCCCCTCAGCCCTAATTAACTAAATTTGGGTTGAGGGGGATAGGGTGTAAAAAACCTTTATGGGGTTATTATTTGCTGATCTGAGGATTTGATGTTCTCAGGGGTAAATCTAGGCTGCTGCAAAGTTAGCTGCCACAAATTCCCAGTTAATCAAATTGTCCACAAAGTTAGCCATGAAGTTAGGGCGGCTATTTTGGAAATCCAAGTAATAGGCGTGTTCCCACACATCCATCGTCAACAAAGGCACTTGACCATGAATCAACGGATTTTCGGCGTTGGGGGTTTTGGTGATTTTCAAGGTGTCGCCATCTTTGACCAACCATGCCCAGCCACTACCAAATTGGGTCGCACCAGCATTTTTAAATTCGGTCTTGAAGTTGTCGAAGCTACCAAAGCTAGCATCAATAGCTGCGGCTAATGCACCGGTAGGAGCGCCACCACCAGCGGGTTTAATGCCATTCCAATAAAAGGTGTGGTTCCAGACTTGGGCGGCATTGTTAAAAATGCCTGCTTTGCCTTCTTTGTGGCTAGCGATAATCACTTCTGCCAAGGTTTTGTCAGCTAGATCAGTGCCTTCAACCAGTTTGTTCAGGTTGTCAACATAGGCTTTGTGATGCTTGCCATAGTGATATTCCAAGGTCTTAGCGGACATACCCGAAGCCTCTAGGGCATCGATAGCATAGGGTAAGCTTGGGAGTTCAAATGCCATTTGTGCGTTCCTCGCTAAAAAGTCAGATTGATAACTAAGGTTGAGTGACTAGATGACAGTATACTGCTTGAAATACTGCATCTGCTATGGATATTTCTTCTCTACCTACCGAGGTACGCCGCGCTAGTTCGGATCGTCCCATTGCCAAAATTTATCTAGATTGGATGCCCCAGCCGGGGAATTACGTTGATGTCGATGGTAAGGCTTATATCGTGCTAGAAAGGCGACATCGTTATCATTTGCGGCGGGGACAGTATCAGTTGGCGCAAGTCGTGATTTATGTCCAAGATGCGCCCATCGAGCAAGAGCAAGAGCGGACTCTATGGGAAGGGCGTTGGGTGTTGGGGGATGCTAGCTGTATTTATAGTGCCCATTCAGAGTTATTACGTTGCGCAGTTAATCCGGCGGGGCCTTGTGAGGGCTGCCGATATTTTGAAAAAAATCAGGCGCTGTGAATTATTATGAGATAAATATTCGTGAAAATAATATTAGCGTATCCTATAGTTATTGAGGAGTGATTGATAATTACACCTTAATACAGATTAAAGAAATAGATACTTTCGTTTTATTCAATCTGGGATTATTTTTAATATTTGTCTCAACCAAGACTTATAATATAATGAGTTAATTGATAAATTTGCGATCGTTTTTGTAATATGGCAGAAAAATTTACAGAAGTATTTCCGATTAACACTGAGACATTACCGGTTCTTTATGGATATAAACTCATAATTAATAGCAAGTCGTTAACTGAGGTGGGGAGAAATCTGCCATATCCACTGAAAGAGAGCTTTGGTGGGCAATGGTCTTGGAGCAGTGACATACACCGAATGATTGGCGATAAGTCTTTAACTGAAGCTGAATTGCAGGAGATGCTAGAAAAATTATGGCAGTCTAAACCCGATAAATTTAGAGACTTACAAAGGCTTGAGCCAGATCCAGAATTTCAGCCAACGGCTCAAGCCAAAGCGGATTTCGTGGCATATGCGCTATTTAAAAATGTTGACCGTGATATAAAATCTATTCTATCTAATAGCATCGAAAACATTAATGGATTGACCGTAAAGAGAATCCATCAAGTTAAGCCTTGGGTGGTTAATGGCGAACCTGCTATATCGATTTCCGTGCAATCAGAAGTATTGTATAATCGAGATCTCAAAAGCTATGCCGCACAATTTACCGATGCCAATAGACTCATTGGTTTAATGGTAAAAGATAAAAACTCTGATCTTAAGGGTACGATTGTGAGTATTGTTGGCTCGTTAGTTAGCCATCGCACGCGGTTGTTAAGCTTGGCTAAAAAAGAGCCTACAAGGGTACTGATTACTGACGCACCTGATCACGAGTGGGTAGTATCTGTGGCGACTCGTAGCGGTAATTATGACTATGCCATCAGTGCCTTGAGAATTATTGTGCGCTTAGGAGACTGCCAAAGATTAGGATTGGCTCCACAAAAAGTCATTGAAGCTCTGAGGATTGCACCTACAAAGCGCTCCGATTTAATTAAGGATATTTCTGGTATTCCGAAACAAAAGAATTGGATTAAGCTAGCCTATGCATCTAATAGATCCCCAGATGTATTCCAAGACTCTGATAGTTTAGGATTTAATTCCGATCTTTGCTTTGGGAATCAGCAAACTGGTGATCACGCAGCGATGCTAGCTAATTTAAAACAACATGGTTTCTACCGACAAAGACCTCAATTTGCAGAAGGAAAACCGATTTATATCGCTATTCTCAAAGGCACTAATACAGACACATTGCAAAATTTTCGTCCTAAACTAGAACAAGAATTAAAAGCATTTAAGTTTACGGTTGAATATGTGGGTTTACAGAATATTGAGCATAATTCCCGATCAGCGATCGAAGAGGGAATTAATATTTTGATGGCAAAACCAAAGCAGCCAGATATTATCGTAGGCTTTTTCCGCAGTGATACGACAGAACCCGGTACTTATGATAATTTTAAATCCCTCACGATTGGTCGCGGAATTCCCAGCCAATATATTAATACCGCCACCATTGGCAAAAATTATGCCTTCGGTAATATCGCTCTGGGCATATTAGGGAAAACTGGGAATACGCCATTTACCCTTGCCAGCCCACTACCCTATGCTGATTTAGTGATTGGTTTAGATGTGGCGCGGCAGCAGAAAAAAAATCTGGCGGGTAGTGTCAATGCTACCGCTGTCGCCCGGGTCTATGCCCAAAATGGTGATTTAATTCGCTATCGATTACATGACGCTCCCATCGAAGGGGAAACTATTCCACCGCAGGTATTACAAAGTTTATTTCCCATTGATGAGTTCACGGGTAAGCGAGTTGTGATTCACCGAGATGGTTTATTTCGTGGCAATGAGAAAAAGACGTTAAAAAGTTGGGCGCAGCAAATCAATGCTCAATTCTATCTCGTTGAAGTGATTAAAGATGCCGTACCGAGAATTTATACGCTCCAAGATTCAACTACTTATGATCCAGCCACCCAAACTGATAAAACCAAGAAAACTGTTACTAGTCCCCAAAAAGGCGATGTTTTTAAATTAAGTGAAACTCAAGCTTTTCTCATTTCATCCCTTGCCGTAGCCAAGGAAGATTCGACTCCGCAACCGCTGCAAGTTCGTACTGAGGCTCCTTTTACCATTGAACAAGCGGTGCATTCCGTTTTATCATTAACCCTTTTACATTATGGTTCTCTCAGGGGGACACGCTCGCCGGTGAGCATTCATTTTAGTGATAAGATAGGTTTTCTTGCATTAAAAGGAATCAAACCCAAAGAGTTGACTGGAGCGATTCCTTACTGGCTCTAAGACCTAATACCTAAAGGAAACATTAAGTAAGTTAATATAGCTCAAGTTATGAATGAATACTTGCCAATATGCCGCTAAGTTGGAATGAAATTAAGCAAAGAGCGATTACTTTTTCTCAGGAATGGGAAGCTGTAACTTCTGAAAAGTCAGAATCCCAATCGTTCTGGAATGATTTTTTTAATGTGTTTGGCATTTCACGGCGGCGGGTGGCGACTTTTGAGTTACCGATCAAAAAGGCAGATCAGAAGCAAGGATTTATTGATTTGCTCTGGAAAGGAATGATTTTGGTGGAGCATAAGTCTAGGGGCAAAGATTTAGACAGGGCGACCCAACAGGCTAAGGACTATTTTCCCAATTTAAAGGAGCATGAGTTACCGAAATATATTTTGGTGTCGGATTTCCAGAGATTCCGGCTCTATGATTTAGATACAGATGTTAATCATGAGTTTGAGTTAAAGGATTTTGTGAACCATGTGCATCTGTTCGGCTTTATGGCGGGATATGAGAAGCGGGTTTATAAGGATGAAGATCCTGTCAATATTAAAGCTGCCGAATTGATGGGGGAATTGCATGATCGTCTTAAGGATGTGGGCTATACGGGGCATGATTTAGAGGTGTATCTGGTGCGGCTGTTATTTTGTATGTTTGCCGATGATACGGGGATTTTTAATAAGGGAATTTTTTGGGAATACATCGATCGCCATACCAAAGCAGACGGGAGCGATTTGGCGATGCACATTGCTTCGATTTTCCAGGTGTTGAATACTCCACCTGATCGGCGATTAAAAAATTTAGATGAGAATTTGACACAGTTTCCCTATGTGAATGGGAAGTTATTTGAGGAAACTGTGCAACTGGCGGCGTTTGATAGTGGGATGCGTGAAATATTATTAAAAGCCTGTGCGTTTGATTGGGGTAAGATTTCGCCTGCAATTTTTGGATCAATGTTTCAGGCGGTGATGAATCAGACGGAACGGCGGAATTTGGGGGCGCATTATACTTCTGAGAAGAATATCCAAAAATTAATTAAGCCGCTTTTTTTGGATGATTTGTATTTAGAATTTGAGAAAGCGAAGGGGAGTAAGGGCAAATTAGAGGAGTTACATCAAAAGATTGCAAATTTGCATTTTCTCGATCCTGCTTGTGGTTGTGGAAATTTTTTGATTATTACTTATCGGGAGTTGCGTGATTTAGAGATTTTGATCTTGTTAGAATTGCGGAAGAATAAACAGTTACTGACGGATGTTAGTTCCATTATTCAGGTAGATGTGGATCAGTTTGCGGGAATTGAGTATGATGAGTTTGCGGTGCGGGTGGCGGAAGTGGCGATGTGGTTGATTGACCATCAGATGAATTTGAAGGTGAGTAATCAGTTTGGGCTGTATTTTGTGCGGTTGCCTTTGAAGAAGGCGGCGAAGA
>JBAXSK010000077.1:0-15543 GCA_037130765.1 Pseudanabaena sp. ELA607 | reverse complement strand
GATACAAGTTATTGGGACTGATTTGGCTTAGCTTTGGCTTTGTTTTAGGTTGCTGGCTAAAGTTCGCCCATAAAAGTTCACTAATTAATATACAACTAGGAGCAGAATTTATGATTCCGGGTGAGTTAATTACTAAGGATGGCGAAATTGAATTAAATGCGAATCGTCCTGTGGTGACTGTAACTGTGGCCAATACTGGTGATCGTCCAATTCAGGTGGGTTCTCATTTTCATTTTTATGAGACTAATTCAGCTTTACAGTTTGATCGGGCAGCAACCCGTGGAATGCGCTTAGATATTCCCGCAGGCACAGCGATTCGGTTTGAGCCGGGGGATAGTAAGCCAGTGAGTTTAGTTCCCTATGGTGGCTCGCGAGAGGTTTATGGGTTTAATGGTTTAGTGAATGGGAAACTTTAGATATTCTAACTCCCTGAAGATAAATCCCCGAAATCCTTGAGATCTTGGGGATGTGAATCTAGGAATTACGCTACTCAGAAACTGCATTAATATGAACTATCCACAAGATTTCATCAATAAAATTATTTGCGGTAATTGCCTAGAAATAATGGGACAAATCCCTGATCAAAGTGTTGATTTGGTAGTTACTTCACCACCATACAACCTCAAAAATTCGACGGGAAATGGCATGAAAGCAGGCACTAAAACTGGACGCTGGGCTAATAATCCTTTGCAAAATGGTTACACTAACTATAATGATCAAATGCCCCATGCTGAATATGTGGCATGGCAAAGGAATTGTTTAACAGAAGCGATGCGAGTTTTAAAAGATGACGGGGCAATTTTTTATAATCATAAATGGCGGGTGCAGGGTGGATTAATTCAAGATCGGTCTGATATTGTTAGCGATTTTCCGGTGCGGCAAATTATTATTTGGAAACGTGCTGGAGGCTTTAATTTTAATCCGGGTTATTTCGTGCCTACTTACGAAGTAATTTATTTAATTGCTAAACCAAAATTTAAACTCGCACCGCAAAAAAATGGCTACGGTGATGTGTGGGAGTTTCCCCAAGAAATGAAAAATAAACATCCTGCCCCATTTCCTGTAGCTTTACCTTTGCGGTGCATTGAATCAACAACGGCGCAAATTATTCTCGATCCTTTTTCAGGTTCTGGGACAACGGCTGTAGCAGCTAAACAGTTAGGTAGAAACTATATTGGAATTGATATTTCGCCGGAATATTGTCAAATGGCAGAAGATCGCATTATGGGAACAACCGAAATATTATCAGAATTAATATCAAGAGAAAAAACGCTTTTTGATTTGGCTAATTTGTAGATATTTAAAATTTAAAGTAACAAAATTAAAATTATCTATCTTTTTATGGGATCAAAAACTATTTTTAAAATAAAATTCCTAAAATAAAATCTTTAAGGAAATCCTTAAGTTAAAACATCTTAAGATCTAAAATATTTTTCCATAATGTAATCTGATAGATTCTAATTAAGCTGCTATATGCTCCCATCCATTCCCAAAATCATGCCCTTAGGCGATTCCCTCACCGATGGTTATTATGTGCCGGGGGGCTATCGGCAATTTCTGTGGCAAAAACTACACCAGCAGCAAATCCCTTTTGAATTTGTTGGTTCTGAAACTGACCTCGGTGATCCTGTGGTTACTGACTTTACCCAAAACTGTCACGAAGGACATTCCGGCTGGAAAATTCATGAAATTGATTTCATGCTTTTATCATGGCTGCCCACCACTGAACCGGATATAGTCTTGTTGCTGATTGGCACTAATGACATTCTCGGCGACTATGCCATTGACCAAGCCCCCCAACGCCTCGAACGCCTCCTGAATAACCTCTGGGAATTTCTGCCTGCGGCTAAAGTGATTTTAGGTTCATTGCCCCCAGTGGGACATCCCGACTTTAATGCTGCGGTGCTTGACTATAATAATGCGATTCAACGCCTTGTAAAACGCCTGCAAAAACAACTTCGCCAGATTCATTTCGCCGATCTCTATCCCATAATTGCAGAAGAGGATCTCCTTGATGGCGTACATATTGACGTAGGCGGTTACGAAAAAATGGCAGATGCTTGGCTCAGAGTGCTAGAGCCATTGCTACAAAATAATCTAGAAGATTAATGCCGATGCATCCGATGGCAAGTTAAAGTTAAGGACAAAATTTAATAACTGTAAATTATTCATGAATAATCTCTTTGATTAAAGCAATTTGCTACAAAGACGACAAAATCTAGGGCGCAAACCTAAGCTATAAGTATTAGCACTGGAATTGATCGCCGTCATAGTGCTAAATCATCCGCCATTTGCCATCTCAACTGTTATACCAACCATGCAGCAGCCCCCATCGGAAAACCAAGCTGAAACCCAATCTGACAGCATTACACCCCAAGCCCCTAACCAACCGTGGAGCCAACGGTTTGAAACCGCCCTTCATCCAGCCATTGTGGTTTTCAATGCCAGTATTGGTTTTGATATTAACCTGATTGAGTATGATCTCACTGGCTCCCAAGCCCATGCCCGGATGTTAGCCAAAGTGGGTATCATCAGCACCACCGAAGGGGAGCAAATTGTGCAGGGTTTAGAACAAATCCGCCAAGAATATCGTGAGGGTAAATTTAATCCCACCATTGATGAAGAGGATGTGCATTTTGCGGTAGAACGACGACTGACCGCCTTAATTGGGGATACGGGCAAAAAATTACACACCGCTAGATCCCGTAATGACCAAGTGGGAACTGACGTGAGGCTTTACCTGCGGGATCAAGTGCGTAAAATCCAAGGAGATCTCAAAACATGGCAACGGGCCTTAGTCGCTAAAGCCGAAGCCAATCTAGAAACGATTATCCCCGGCTATACCCACCTGCAACGGGCGCAACCGGTTAGCCTAGCGCACCATCTACTGGCATATTTTGAAATGGCCCAGCGGGACTGGCAACGCCTTGATGAAATTTATCAGCGGATTAACGTTTCTCCTTTGGGTTCTGGGGCATTGGCAGGCACACCCCACCCCATTGATCGGCATTACAGCGCGGCATTACTAGACTTTGGTGCGGTGGGACGCAACAGCCTTGATGGAGTCTCAGATCGGGACTTTGCCGTAGAATTTCTCTGCGCCGCGAGTTTGATCATGGTGCATCTGAGCCGTCTGTCGGAAGAAGTGATCCTCTGGTCTTCGGAAGAATTTCGCTTTGTGAAGCTAAGTGATCGGGTTAGCACTGGCTCTAGCATCATGCCCCAAAAGAAAAATCCCGACGTACCCGAACTAGTGCGCGGTAAAACCGGACGAGTTTTTGGACATTTGCAAGGAATGTTAACCCTGCTCAAAGGTTTGCCCCTTGCCTACAACAAAGATATGCAAGAAGACAAAGAAGCCCTGTTTGATGGCGTAAATACGGTGCGGGCTTGTCTCGAAGCTATGACAATCCTACTCACCGAGGGGATTACATTCCAGCCCCAACGCCTTGCCGAGGCTGTCAGCGAAGATTTCTCTAACGCTACGGATGTGGCTGACTATCTTGCCGCTAAAAATGTCCCTTTCCGCGAAGCCTATAACCTCGTTGGTAAATTGGTCAAAACCTGCTTAAGCGAGGGGATTTTACTCAAAGACTTATCCTTAGAGCAGTGGCAAGAATTTCATCCTTTATTTGATGCCGATATTTTTGCCGCCATTGCCCCGGCCCAAGTGGTGGCAGTGCGCCAAAGCTATGGTGGTACTGGCTTTAAACAGGTCGTACAACAACTAGCCGAAGCCAAAGCATTATGTAGTTAGGCTGCACCTCACCCTGAAAATAACTCGCTCGGATAGTTGTTTTCGAGTGCATTTACCCCATTTACTGCCATGTCTTCAGAGATTTGGTTAGTGGTGGGGTATTTTTTGTATCCATTTTACTTGTTGACGTAAAGCATCAATGGTAGTAAGCTAATTGGAAATAGCGGTATATACATGATAATACCGTAGATTAAAAGTTGAATGATTTATTAGTGAAGTCATCCAACTAGATGAGCCAGCCAGCTAGTGTTACAAGCTCAGTCTATAAATCCCAGCCCGCAAGTAAACAGCCCATAAGTAAAAAGATGATTTCAAAGATGGTTTCAAGGATTTGGTTTGCCCTACAAGGACTGCTTAGAAACGCGGGATTTCGCTCCCTGCGCAACTATATCGCCCTATTTTTGGTGGGCGTAACTACCACAATGATGTTAGGTGCTTGCGCTGGGAGTAGTCCCAATAGTGCGACGGGTGGTGCCAGCAAACCAGATGTGCAATTAACCTTAGTTTCTTTTGCGGTGACTAAATCCGCCCATGAAGCAGTGATTCCTAAATTTATCGCCAAATGGAAACAAGAACAAAATCAGAATGTGACGTTCAAACAGAGTTATGGTGGTTCTGGTTCCCAAACTCGCGCTGTAATCGATGGTTTAGAAGCTGATGTGGTGCATTTAGCTCTAGGCTCTGATGTACAGAAGATTGAGAAAGCCGGCTTAATTGAACCTGGTTGGGAAAAGGAATATCCTAACAATGCTGTGGTGACTAAATCTGTGGCAGCTTTGGTCACCAGAGATGGCAATCCTAAGGGAATCAAAGGCTGGTCGGACTTAGCGAAAGATGGAATTAGCTGGATCACCGCTGATCCCAAGACCTCTGGTGTTGCCCGTTGGAATTTCCTTGCTTTATGGAATGCGGCAATTAAGAGCGGTAGTGATGAAGCTAAAGCGACAGAATTCGTGGGTAAAGCCTATCGTAACGTCCCAGTTTTAACTAAAGATGCACGGGAAGCAACGGATGTTTTTGTTAAACAAGGACAAGGGGATGCTTTAATCAACTACGAAAATGAAGTGATTCTAGCTCAGCAAAAGGGGCAGAAAGTTAACTATGTGATTCCTGATGTGAATATTTCCATTGACAGTCCCATTGCCGCAGTGGACAAAAACACCGCAAAACATGGCAACAAGGAAGTTGCGGAAGCTTTTATCAAGTTCCTTTACAGCCCTGAAGCACAACAGGAATTTGCCAAAGTTGGCTTCCGTCCTGTGAATCCTGAAGTAGCCAAGCAGAAAGAATTTGTGGAAAAATATCCTGAAATCAAGAATCTAGCCACGATTGATGACTTGGGTGGTTGGTCCAAGGCACAGGCGAAATTCTTTGCTGATGGCGCGATCTTCGATCAAATTCAAACCAACAAGAAATAGTCCATCTAGCTCTAAGTTAATTAAACGCTTCTCCCTTGGGGTTGTATAATTAATGGCAATTTCTAACTCTAGGTAAATATCTAGATTATTTACCTAGCTAACTGTTATGCAAGCACCTAATTCAAGATTGCTAGTCCAAATCTAAGAAGCAAATCAGCCAAAATGTGCAATTTGAACAACGGCAGGATGATGATAGTTTAGTCTATTATTAGTGCTAGAAACAAATGCGAAAACATCTTGATTGTTGTTCTGCTATTGTGGTCTAAAGTTATTCTATTAAAGTCTCTGTCTCAAATGTTTGCCTAACCCTGTCTCAAATGTGACCGTATGGAGAAGTAACCATGCATCAAGAACTCAAATCTATGCCCACATTCAATTATTTTGCCTACGGCTCTTGTATGTGTCCTCAGGATCTGGCCCGCTCTTTGGGAGAACCAATGGAAAATTACATTGTTGGCACAGCAAGCTTAGTGGGTTATAGATTGGGTTTTTATTACTACTCTCCCTTACGTTGTTGCGGCGCATTAGATTTAGTGGAAGTTCAAGGTTATTGCCATCATAATGGTCATGGTAATTCCGCGCATAAGCAGCATGAGATTCCGAATCATATTGTGTCAGGCAATGTAGTACATGGTGTTCTATATTGCTTACCACAGAAATTTAGTGAGGCTCTAGATCGTCGGGAAGACGTACCCAGTCAGGGTTATCGCCATCACTATATTTCCGTTAATTGTCGGGGTTATGTATGGGAAGATGTTCGCACTTATGTAGTAGCGAATAAGCAACCGCAAGAAATTGCCCCTAATGATTGGTATGCTGGCGTAGTTATGCGCGGGGCTGAGAATTCTGGTTTGCCGCCAGAATACCTTTATCAATTACAGTCCCATATTCGCAAATTAACGGAATCTAGCCGCTTGCCCCATCCAAGAAGTCATCATCAGCTAGCACATCAACCTCATTTCACTTAATTCGTTTAATTTGAATGATTTAATTTAACTGATTTAATTGAATCATTCACAATTGATTAAGATTTTCATCTAATTAATAGAGTTAATAGAGCCAAAGAATAAGCGCAATTGAGGCAAATTTTTGTTGTCTCTAAGTTATGCCCTATTGCGATTAATTTTTAAGCTTTGTGTGCTGTATCACTCACATTACTTACAATAAAAAACATCTATCTCCCTATATCTAGTTCCCTAAGATGCACTTTGTAGGAAGTGTCTAATATTTTTGAGAAATGAATATTTCGTTTAACAACTTCAGTAAACAGCCCACTCATTTTTTTCCGTTACGTTCTTTCCTGAGTTCATCTCAAGACACCCTATGGCAAATTGAACAAGGTATTGTGCGTTCCTTGACCCTTCATGAAGATGGTACAACTGTTGCCCTTGGTTTATGGGGTCCAGGAGATATTATTGGGCAACCTTTATCCCGTTTAATTCCCTACCAAATGGAATGTCTCAGCATTGTCAGAGCCAAGATTTTACGCTCCTGTGATTGGCAATTTGATGCTAATGTTTTAGTACCTCAAATTGAACAATTAGAAGCTTTAACTGTGATTCGGAGTTATAGGCGGGTAGATATTATGGTAGTACGTTTACTAAAATGGTTGTCCGATAAATTTGGGCGCAATTCAGAATTAGGACGTGTGATTGACTTACGCCTGACCCACCAAGACATTGCTGATTTGTTAGGCACAACCCGAGTCACCGTCACCCGCATCCTAAAACAATTAGAAGAGCAAGGTATGATTGAGCGTCCGTCAATTCATCATATCCTGATCAAAGAAGAAGAGTTTTGGTATTATCAAATCTAGGTTAAAATTCCCAGCCTCAGATTATAATCAAATATCACTTGCACGCGATAACCTTTACGTGATGGAAGTGATTTAAGCGATGGAAATAAGCAACAGTCCCTTGATGCCCATCAATAGTTTATCTATAAATAATTTATGACTAATCTATCTCCTAGCGCAACTAAACCAAAGGCGGCGCAATTATGGCCGCAATTCTTCAAAAAATTAACTTCTATTCCCATTACGTGGCAAATTAGCGTAGGTTATTTAACCATCATGCTATTACTGCCCGTAACCGCCATGTTCGTCAAAGCTAGCGGCGTGGAACCAGCGAGATTTTGGGAAATCGCCACCAGTCCCATTGCCTTAGCCACCTATGACGTAACTTTCAGTACTTCCCTTGTCACTGCCGTAATTAATGGCTTATTTGGGACTTTAATTGCTTGGATTTTAACCCGTTATTCTTTCCCTTTTAAACGTATTATCGAAGCATCGGTGGATTTGCCATTTGCCTTACCGACTTCCGTTGCTGGTTTAACCCTTGCCACAATTTATAGTAATAACGGCTGGCTTGGCTCTCTGGTAGCTCCATTGGGCATTAAAGTAGCTTTTACGCGGCTGGGGGTTGGCGTAGCGATGTTATTCATTTCGTTACCCTTTGTAGTGCGTACCGTTCAACCAGTGCTAGCCGAAATGGAACATGAAATCGAAGAGGCGGCATGGTGTTTAGGGGCAACGCCTTGGCAAACTTTCTGGAAAGTTCTGTTACCGCCTTTATTACCTTCGATTTTAACCGGAGTGGCATTAGGATTTTCCCGCGCTGTGGGTGAATATGGCTCTACAGTCATTATTGCCTCTA
Source organism: Pseudanabaena sp. ELA607 (assembly GCA_037130765.1). GTDB lineage: Bacteria > Cyanobacteriota > Cyanobacteriia > Pseudanabaenales > Pseudanabaenaceae > JBAXSK01. Next base: position 7,714 of record JBAXSK010000077.1, on the reverse strand, counting down.
ATACGCCATTTAAAGATTTAATCGCACCAGTCTTAATTTTTCAGCGTTTGGAACAATACGACTATGTGGGAGCCACCGTAATTGGTATGGTGTTATTAGCACTTTCCCTAATTATTTTACTGGCAATTAATTTCATTCAAGCTTGGGGTCAACGTTATGAAGTCAAGTAATACTACAGTCAAGTCTACGGGCAATCAGGAAGCGCCTTGGCTAGCGCCGGTATTGATTTTGATTATGATGCTCTATTTGGGATTGGTTTTATATATTCCTGCTGCCAATGTATTTTATCAAGCATTCAAAAACGGCGTGGCTCCTTTAATGGCGAGTTTATCCCGTCCTGACTTCTTTAATGCGGTGAAGCTCACTTTATTGATTACATTAATTGCTGTGCCCTTAAATGTAATTTTCGGTTTATGCACAGCTTGGGCAGTGACGCGCCATCCCATTAAAGGCAAGGCATTTTTCTTGAGTGTTTTGGATTTACCATTTTCCATTTCGCCAGTGGTTGCCGGTTTGATGATCGTGTTACTTTATGGGCGACTGGGCTGGTTTGGCGGATGGTTAGAAGTCAATAATATCAAAGTCATCTTTGCCGCTCCGGGGATGATTTTAGCGACAATTTTCGTGAGTATGCCGTTCGTAGCGCGAGAAGTAATTCCCGTTCTCGAAGAAGCGGGTACGGATCAAGAAGAAGCAGCACGCACATTAGGCGCAAGTGATTGGCAGATTTTCCGACGTATTACCTTACCAAACATTCGCTGGGGTTTGCTCTATGGCGTAATTTTAACCACGGCGCGGGCTATGGGTGAATTTGGTGCAGTATCAGTGGTATCCGGCAATATTGCCAATCAAACCCAAACTTTACCGCTATTCGTCGAAGAGTCGTACAAACAGTATGAAACGGAAACTGCCTATGCTGCTGCATTGCTTTTAGCGTTATTGGCGGTGGTGACCTTAGTTGCCAAAGAGATTTTGGAACGTAAAACTGGTCATAAAAAAGATAGTTAACTTTATGCAGGTGTCATCATGGCAGAAGATATCAGACCAACTCAAAAACAATTATTTTTGAAGATTCCTAAGGAATATCACGGTGAGCCAGTGATTTCTAATTTAGTGTCTCAATATCATCTGACGGTAAATATTACTTCAGCAATTTTGGGAGCCAATGGTGCGGCTGATGGCTGGTTTGACTTGACTCTCCACGGCACAACCGGACAAATTGATAGCGCTCTGGCTTATATTAACGATTTGAATCTGGAGATTTGGAACAGTACTGATGATGACGATAGTTGGTAGGGGCTTTCATTGGTTAAGTGAGTGATCAAAATAGGAGTGAGGTGAGATTTTTCACTCCTATATAGAGGTGAAAACTCGGATTTTAGCTTTTAGGCGACAATTAAATCATAACTCACCTGACGCAGATAGAAAATCTGCCCTCATCCCCCAGCCCCTTCTCCCAGAGCAGGAGAAGGGGAGCAAGAGTCATTTTTAGCAACCGTCAACGCAATTAAAGTTGTTCTAACACCATGACACAACCTAGCACGCCAATACCGGAGCGCAAATATTTTCCAGCCATACTTTTGCCTCTGGTTCTAAAGTCACACCAACCTTAATCAAAATATCTTGGTAATAGCCTTTGAGCCATGCTTTTTGCGGTGGCGTGAGTTTACCTAAATCAATCAATTTCGGATCGAAGGGAATATAAATTAGAGATTCCCAATGATACCAAGGTGTGGTTGGCTCAGGGGCATGATCCGACCCATCATCGGCAATCACCACATAGAGATTTTCGAGGCGAATTCCCCCCCACTGCGGCTGATAATATCCCGGCTCAACACTATTGATCATGCCCGGCTCTAGGGGCGTATGGGAACGCTTACTAATGCCGTTGGGTCCCTCATGGACATTAAGGAATGCCCCCACCCCATGACCCACGCCATGCCCAAAATCTAACCCCTCTTGCCACATTTGATAGCGGGTAATGCCGTCAAGTTGCGCCCCCGTCGTTCCTTTGGGAAAGCGCTGCATTGCCACATTGATATGAGCTTGGAGAACGGCGGTATATTTCGCGATTTGATCGGCGCTGGGTGTACCCACAGCTAGGGTGCGGGTGTCATCGGTTGTGCCGCCAAAATATTGACAACCAGAGTCAATTAGCAGTAAATCTCCATCATGGAGCCATGCTTCAGCGCTCGGTGTGCCGTAATGGATAATGGAACTATTAGCTCCGGTGGCGGCAATGGTAGGGAAGCTTAATTCTAAAAAGCCCACTTCAGCCGCGTAATGGCTTTCGATAATATTAGCGATATCTTTTTCACTGAGTTTTTCCCCTGCGGTTAGAGCTAGATCGATTTGGCGCAGGGCAAGGGTTTTGGCGCGGCTAGCTTTGAGATTTGCCTGCTGCATTTGAGCGACTTCGGTTCCATTTTTCTGCGCTTTGAAAGCTTCAATGGGATTAGTACTTTCAATAATTTTCGCGGTGGTAGCTTTGAGGGCTAGGTAAGTGCCATAGGTGGTTTGGTTAGGAGTAATGCCCACCGTCACCGTCACTAATGGGGCTGAATTGTTGGCTAATTGCGCCAAAGTTCCTAAATAAGCTTCATAAGGCAAAATTTGCACCAAATCAGACAAAGTCGCCCGAGCAGTTTCGGGAAAGCGTTCCAGATTGGTAAATAGATAAGCCGTATCTGCGGTGACAATGCTATAGCTGATAAACACAGGATTACAAGCCACATCCCGACCGCGCAAGTTATAGAGCCAAGCAATTTGGTCTAATTTCGTCAATACTAAAAGCCCCAGTTTCTGCTCGGACATAGCTTGACGTAAGCGCTGTAACTTTGCCGTGACGCTTTCACCCGTTAACGACTCGTTGAGGGCAAATATTTCCTGATCGCCAAACACCGGCAAGGGTTCCGCCTCAGCCCGCAGAATGTCAACGGGATTATGACCGAGAGAGACAATTTCTAAGTTATAGCCATTGAGTTTATCGAGCCACTGTTTATATTGCGCCAAAGTAATCGTAAACGGATCTAAACCAAACCGACACATCTCCCCCCGTTGGGCTGCCTGATCCCCCAGATTTTGCAAGATTTTTTCGACGGTGGGCTGTTTATCTAAACCCAATTTACTGACTTGAATCCCCGTATGGACTAGCTCCATGTCTGCCTGTTCGTAATAGCGGGCATCGACAAAAAGCCACGCCTGATCCGTAGTCACCAGCAGATCCCCCGCTGATCCCGTAAAACCGCAGAGCCACTGTCGTCGTTGTCGGGCGGCGGGCACATATTCATTTAGATGTTCATCGGTGGTGGGCACAAAATAAGCGTTAAGCTGCTGTTCCCGTAACCAATGGCGCAATTGGGTCAATTTATTGATCACTAAATCGGCATTCATCTTGCCATGACGATCATCAATTAGGGTAGTTTTAGTTAGAACAGTTGACACAGACATAGGATATTGATCTCCACATTTTGCATAATTGAAAACATCAGTCAGAAAATTTAATTTAACAAACTGAATCTAATAAATTAATATCAGTTGGGCGGAAGAAATGTTAATCATTGCCTCATTCTAAATCTCTTGTGTAATTATTTTTTCATTAATCATGATCCAGCCATGCCCCACGATACCGTAAGCGCATGGAACGGCTTTTAGAATTAGCTTTTAGTTTCGGATCGACGGCATTTGTATCAACCGAAGATAGGTCTGACGCAGAGATATTTTCTGATGCTTTTTCTGATGCTTTGGCTGTCGTTTGATTCGCTCCGTTGAGAGACTGATTATGACGATCTACAAACAGTTTTTTGATGCTGGATTTAGCTTTAGGTATCGTCTCAGTTTCTTTGTAATCTTGGGCAGAGCCATTTAGTAAATTACTCTGTTTATTTGCATCTAAAGATAAGAAAATAGTGTTTGAATCATCACCCCCATCTACGATTTTGCTGGATTTTTTAGCAGTATTTTGGGTAATATTGCCAATGATGTTACTAGCAATATTACTGGCAATATTTTGACTTGCCTCAGATTCTTTAATTGAGTTTCTAGCCCCATTACCACCGGTTTCCTCTGATGAGTTATTCACCGTTGCCGCAGATGGCGGAGTCATCAAAGTAGTTAGCCAAACAAAGCAAATATAGGGAAATACTAATGCCAATATCAGTAATAAAAAAATGCTGCCCGTGTTTTCTAGCCAATTACCTGCTGGGCTAATCAACCCTAAAGTAATCACCAGAATGACCGCTAAACTGAGGGGTACAAAACGCAGTGGCAAAAGTTTCATAGAGGTTTGCTCAAAACTTTAGGTTTTACAGATTGTCGGAGAAAGCATGACAGTCGATTAGTTCTAGACTAACTTAGCCTCAGGTGGATCAGGGGTTTTGTATATAAAGCATACATTTTGTCATGGTCATGATGGATGTGTTGTCAACCAACCTTATTTTGCAGGCATCTTCTAGGATATTCTGTCTAATTGATTCTCAAACAAGAAGCATCAGACCGAATCCTCTAACTACTGCTTAATAATTACGAAAATATTGTTATGAATGAATGGATTGTCAATACCATGACCGCTTTTGGTTATGTGGGCATTGCTGCGCTGATGTTTTTAGAAAACCTGTTTCCACCAATTCCTTCGGAATTTATTATGCCTTTAGCGGGCTTTACTGTGGCTCAAGGCAAGCTGTCTATGCCGGGCGTGATTCTAGCTGGTACGATTGGTACGATTTTAGGTGCTTTACCTTGGTATTATGCCGGACGGCTTTTAGGGGTGCAGCGTTTAGCCATTTATGTAGATCGCTATGGCAAGTGGTTCGGGGTATCTGCCAAAGATATTACGCAATCTAGCGAATGGTTTAATCGCCACGGTCTCAAGGCAGTATTTTTCGGGCGATTAGTCCCCGCTGTGCGTACTTTGATTTCTGTGCCTGCCGGTATTGCCAATATGCCAATGCTACCGTTTTTAGGATTTTCTACCATTGGTACAGTGCTATGGGTGGGAATGCTTAGCTATGCGGGCTTCTTCTTGGGTGAAAACTACAAGCTGATTGATCCTTTCATGGACACGATTACCAAGGTGGTGGTAGTTGTAGTGGCCATAGTGGCACTTGTATTTATAGTTAAACGGTTGCGCCAAAAGAAATTACAAAGTTTAATCAAAGATGCGGAGTCGTCTAGTGTCGAAACCCCAACAGAAGAATTGCCGAAGGATTGATAACTAGTGTCATTATAGCGCGTTGAAATCATTATCAAACCCGCTGAGATAGTTTTGGGCTGAGATAATTTTGGAGTTTATCAATCTCATCTCAGCTTTTATTTTGCCTGAGAAACTTGAGCGCCAAACCATCTTGACAGCCTGTCTTTTGACAAAACTCCCCAGACATAAGCTAGATCAAATGTGGAGAACTTTACTAAATTAAGCTAATTTGCATTGCCCAAATTTAGGGAGTTCTCATTAATTTTATGCTGTGGTGTGTTATTAAAGGAGTGATTTATGGGCGTGATCCGAGATATGGTCATGGGTAATGTGGTTTTGCTGCGTCATTGCAGATTCCAAGTAGGTTTAGTGGCAGGTTTGTCCTTGATTGCTTTAGATGGGGCTTGGGCAGTAGCAGGTTCTGAACACCAAACTACTAATAGTCACAAAGAACCGCCAGCTTTTGGCCTTGGTGTAGATGAAACGCTCAATTTAACGGGCGGTAATTTTTCCCCGAATTCATTCCCTATTGCCCAAACTCCCGTCAAGAAGCCCCAATCTGTGCCATCTTCTCCTGAAGTGGAACAAATTAATTTAGAAGTCACAGGACAGAAAGCTCCATTTGTACCGTCAGCGGCTCCGACCTATGTGATTCCCCGTCAAGAAATCGAACAGCAACGACCGCGCAGTGCCTCGGAATTATTACGCACTACCCCCGGATTTGCTATTAATGACTATGGTTTTGGGGCAGATATTCACACGGGGACTTTTTTACGGGGCTTTGCGATTAATCAATCGGCTTTTCAGATTAATGGTCGTTCCTTTGGTAGTAATGTCAATACTTATCATGGCGGCACTGATTTAAATAGCATTCCCGTTGAAGCCATTGAACGAGTCGAAGTTAAAAGTGGTACAGCCGCCACCCTCTATGGTTCCGAGGCTTTCGGTGGGGTGGTCAATATCATGACCAAACAGGAACCCCAAACTCCTAGGGCCAACGCAGGAGTAGAATTGGGTTCCTATGGTTTACAGCGTTACCGCTTGAGTTATGGTGGTACGTTTGATGGGGTGACTTTGCGCCTTGGTTACGAACGGTTCAGTAATGATAATAATTATCCTGTGCCAATCGGAGCCGCGAACCGTAATCCGCTCACTGGCAAGCTTGTCAATGGCGACACGAGTATTGACAACTTCTTTGGTCAAATCAGCCAAGCCATTGATAAAAATAACACCCTCTCTTTTGATGCCTTCAAAGTAGCGAGTCGGCGCGGTTTAATCTATTTCGGTGCGAATCCTAATAATGGCACAAACTTGCAATATGACCGGCTCAACCATGATTTGACCAATATCGGTGCTACATGGGTCAGCAAGCTAGCCGGAGATGATTCCGTAATTACGGCGAATCTCGGTTTCAATCAAGATTTTTTCAACACCTACGGTCCCCGCAACAATGTAAATCAACGGCTGGGCACATTAGATTCCCGTGCCATTTTGGGAAGGGTAGAACATCGCTGGCGGATTAATCCTAGCTATCAATTGACTTGGGGAACCGATATTAAATCCAATAACATTGATGGCACGGTATTTGCTTCTGATTTAAATGCTACGTTCAATACCATTGCCAAAAAGAACCGTTTTGAAGGAGCTTTATTTGCCCTAAATACCTGGTATCCCATCGATAAGGTGCAGCTTGAAGCAGGGTTGCGTTATACTTCTACCAATGATTTTGGCGATTATCTCAATCCCACCTTGGGCGCTCGTTGGCAAATTACCCCCGAAATTGCGTTCCGTTCCAGTTTTGCCGCTCTACAACGTAATCCTGGACTCGATCAGCTTTATGTCCCTGACAGCATCCACGGTTGGTTACCCAATCCCAATCTAAGACCGGAAAGAGGCACGACTTGGACTGCTGGTTTTGACATCAACCCCACCGACAATCTACAAGCCCAATTTACCTACTTCAACAGTAACTTCAATAATCGCCTCGGCATTATCGGCAACCAATGGCAAAACGTCGGTGTTGTCAATACCAATGGATTGGAAGCAGCGCTCAAATGGCGGGCTATGCGGGATGTCACCACATTTTTGACCTATACCTACACGGATGCCTTTATTGCCAGTAGTCTTACGGCATCGGAAGTGGGTTTACAACTTTCAACCATTCCCTATGCTGTAGCCCGCGCTGGGGTTACCTATGAAGCTAATGGCTGGCAAGCTACCCTGGGTTTAAGTTACAGTAGTGGCGCACGACGGGCAGTTAATGCCGCCCCCGGGGTGAGTAGCCTGACGTATTCTCCAGCGTGGGCTAGTTTGGACTTTAACTTCCGCGTGCCTGTAACCCGTAATCTGGCAATTACCGTGGCGTTAGAGAATCTCACTGATGTGAGTTATGAGAAAGTAAATCGCCTATATCAACCGGGTTTAACCTATCGTCTGGGGGTGCAAGCGAGTTTCTAAACTGTGCCGCATTATAGTCAATCAAATTAAGAATGGCACAGCTTGAAAGCAATAAATAACACCACC
>JBAXSK010000076.1:0-15557 GCA_037130765.1 Pseudanabaena sp. ELA607 | reverse complement strand
TGAGATCATACCAGAATATTATGAGATGATCAAAGAGCAGACTAATTCTATTCAACAGTCACTGCTATGACTCAAGCCCTAGACTTAAATGATATTGCCACATATATTGAGCAAAATATTGATAAATTTCATCGTAAACGCTTAGAAAAACTCAAAAACCTCAACTTTAAAGCAATTCTTAAAAGAAAAAATCCCTATTTGTACAAAGCTAAAAATATTCTCACTGCTCAAGATTTAATCAAGAGCTTACTTGATGCTTTTTTACAGTCTCAAGAAGAAACGTTATTTGGTGATTTTATGGAGGATGTGGCTATTTTCATCTGCCAACAAGTTTTTAATGGTTGTAAATCTAGGAGATTAGAAGGTATTGATTTAGAGTTTGTTAAAGATAATGTCTTTTACATTGTAGAGATAAAGTCTGGTCCAAACTGGGGAAATAGTAGTCAAATTAAGAAAATGAAAGATAATTTTGAAAATGCAAAATCTGTGCTAGCTTCCGAAAATCCAAATATGCCAATAGTTGCCATAAATGGCTGTTGCTATGGTATTGACAAAAATCCCAACAAAGATACTTATTTAAAATATTGCGGACAGGAGTTTTGGCAGTTTATTTCTAATAATCAAAATTTATATATCGACATTATCGAACCGTTAGGCTACAAGGCAAGAGAGAAAAACACAGAATTTTTAATGGCTTATGCCCAAGTTATTAATAATTTCACATTGCAATTCGCTCAAGAATTTTGTGAAGATGGAGTAATTAATTGGCAAAAAATTGTAGAATTTAACTCTAAACAGCCTAATTAAGTAGGTTAAAAAGCATTGTTAAATCAAATATTAATTTGGATTAATCTGTTAGTAATGTGGCAATTTCAGGACTCAAGCCTATTTTTCTTGTTTTTTCTAACTGTTTTTTCTAAATTTTTACCCGCCTCAAAACAATTGGCATTAACTATAAGCTTTAATTACATCACCATCCCGATCACTTTACTGGTTCAGAGCATCAATGTGCTAACGTAACGTTAGTTAAATCAACAGAGTTTTTATGTGGTTTTGGAAGCGCAAGAATCGTAAAAAAATTGCCCGCATTGAAGTCACTGGAGCCATTGGGCCCACGACACGCACCCGCCTTTTAGAAGCCCTAGAAGTCGTTAAAGAAGGGCGTTTTCCGGCTTTAGTATTACGCATTGATAGCCCTGGGGGAACCGTTGCCGACTCCCAAGAAATTTATGATGCCCTGAAACGGTTACGCCAAACCGTCAAGGTTATTGCTAGCTTTGGCAATATCTCTGCTAGTGGTGGCGTGTATATCGGTGTCGGAGCCGATTACATCATGGCGAACCAAGGCACAATTACCGGCAGCATTGGCGTGATTTTGCGCGGTAACAATATCGAGAAACTCCTTGAGAAAATCGGGATTTCCTTTAAAGTAATTAAATCTGGGACATACAAAGATATTCTCTCCTTTGACCGTCCCATGACCGAGGCAGAGCGAGAAATCCTCCAATCCCTGATCGACAGCAGTTATAACCAATTTGTGCAAACTGTGGCCGAAGGGCGCAAACTGAGTCCGGCTACGGTGCGATCTTTTGCCGATGGGCGGGTTTTCACGGGGGAACAAGCGATGGGTTTAGGCTTAGTGGATCGTCTCGGCACAGAAGAAGATGCCCGCCGTTGGGCCGCCGAATTAGTAGGACTCGATCCTGAAACCACTAAATTCCAGACCATCAAGCCGCCTAAGCCATTCCTCAGCCGTATTTTACCCGGAAGCAGTGAGCAATTGGCCCGCTTACAGTTCGAGATGGAAACTAGCGGAATGCCTTTGTGGATGTGGGATTGATGCAGATTGGTGAGATTTAGCCTAGAGTGAGTTCATGAATAAAGCTAAATTTATGCTGTTCATCATCATAAAAATAGATCATTAAGCTCTGATCATGGGATATTTCTACAGGTTGATTTTTGCATTATTTTCAGTCTAGGCATAAACTTTAGCCCCGCTAAAAAATTCGGTAAACAAGGCATCAAGACAAAAAATTCTCGCTTGATTCAGCTAAATTTATAGCTAAATTTCTGTATTCGCTAACTTGCGAGCCTAATTTTTCTTTGCAAAAGCTATAGTGATCTCTATCGTAATGTTGCATCATATTGCATAATGTCCTCTGAAGCCATTGTCGCTGTTATGACGCAAACAGTCCCCACCACCATTAATTCTACCGTTGCCATCCCTGATACCCCTGAAGTTGGTGTCACCGATGACATTGCGCCTGAGCAAGGGACTAACACTGCCCCTAGTGCCGATGCTAGTGCCGATGGGTCGCCCGCCATCCCAGAAACCCCGACCGCTGATGTACTTCCCGATGGGGAGCGGCTCAATGGTTTCTCTCTCAAAGCTTACCTAGCCGCCCGCCAACAGGAAGTCGAAGCTGCCCTTGATGCTTCGATTACGGTGGTTTATCCTGCCAAGATTTATGAGGCCATGCGCTATTCTCTCTTGGCTGGTGGCAAACGATTACGCCCGATCCTCACCCTTGCGGCCTGCGAAATGATGGGCGGTAATGCAACGATCGCCATGCCCACAGCCTGTGCCATGGAAATGATTCATACCATGTCCCTGATCCATGACGATTTACCCGCCATGGACAATGACGACCTGCGTCGAGGAATGCCCACCAACCACAAAGTTTATGGCGAAGATATGGCGATTTTGGCAGGGGATGCCCTTTTAGCCTACGCCTTTGAATACATTGCCACCGAAACCACTGCCGTTGCTCCCCAACGGGTTCTAAAAGTGATTGCCCATCTAGCCCATGCGGTAGCGGCTACAGGTTTAGTCGGTGGTCAAGTGGTAGATCTCGAATGTGAAGGCAAAACCGATACTACCGCCGAAACCCTGACATTTATTCACCTGCACAAAACGGCGGCGCTACTAGAGTCTAGTGTGGTGTGCGGCGCAATTTTAGCTGGTGCGGCTGCCCCTGATATTGAGCGGCTGACCACCTATGCCCGCAATATTGGTCTAGCTTTTCAGATCATTGATGATATTTTAGATGTAACTGCAACTTCGGAAGAGTTAGGTAAAACTGCTGGTAAAGATTTGATTGCCCAGAAAGTTACCTATCCTAAGTTGTGGGGCATCGAAGCTTCCCAACAAAAAGCCGAGCAACTAGTGGCCGAAGCTAAAGCGCTTTTGGTGGATTATGGTAAAACCGCAGTTCCTTTGATGGCGCTGGCAGACTATATCACCGCTCGGAAGAACTAATCTGATCCCTATAACTGCTGCAAAGCGTTATTTTTAAGATTCTTTAAGATTGCAAATTTCACTAAACTCATCTCCTGATACTGGCACGTATGCTTCACCCCGTCGGCGAAATCCTCGATAACACAGTGCTGCTGATTGCCCTTGGTGCTAGTTTGTCGGCTCAATTAATCAAGGTGATTATCGAGTTATTGCAGTCCCGTGAATTCCGTCCTAAGTTATTCTTTGAAACTGGCGGGATGCCTAGCTCTCACTCAGCGCTAGTTTCGGCTCTGGCCGCTGGTATTGGTCGCACTCAAGGCTGGAATACACCCCAATTTGCCATCGCGACAGTATTTGCATTTATTGTGATGTATGATGCTGCGGGAATTCGCCGCGCCGCCGGTAAGCAGGCTAAAGTCCTCAATCAGATGATGGTGGAAGTATTTGAAGAAGAAAATCCTTTTGATCCGCTCAAAGAGTTGCTAGGGCATACCCCAGCCCAAGTAATTGCTGGCTCGATATGGGGCGTGTTTTTAATGTGGTGGTTGCTCTAGGTAATTGATTAGGTAATCACATTGAGATTATTATAATCCATTCAGAAATTAATCATAAAGTTTGCGATTAACTACCATGTGTCACAAAGTCGATAAGTTTGTCATGGCAGGAATTTAATCAATTAGACTGTTAAAACATGGGCTGGCTGGTTGGGCATTTTAGTCTTAGGGCAGTGTCTCAGTTAGAGCCGTGATTTCTATTGATTTATATTCTCGAATTTATCATCTTTCTGAGCCTCCCTTTTGGGAAAACACACAACTATGGCAGTGCATGAATTAGCGACTGAATTGGCCCCTTCATCTTATGTATTGTTGGGGGTAGCTACTTGTTTCCACCGCACCGATGATGGTGTGGAAGAATTACACATTGCTGAGCCAATTCCCTCGGCAGCCCTCGAAGCACTTTTAGCCAATATTCCCACATCTTATAATTTGGCCGTAGCGACCACCCTAGGACAAGTGCTAACCAGTGACGGTACACCCATATTACCGGCAGAGTTTCCCGCCGATGTTCAGCCTTGCAAGAATTTTGCCGAGCGCACTGTGGCGGCTTGTCGCACCTATCAGTCCAAGCCCCACTGTCAGGGACATATTCCGGTAGGGGATGTGTTTACCGGCTTTAAGTTTTCCGTAGAGAAAAAGCGGGTACTCAATCCCAAGAAAAAGGTCAAAGATACGGACAATGTAAAACAACATTCCCACACCCATAAAGTGCTGTAGGCAAGGCTAAGCTTTGATGTTGATTAATCCCTCTAAATTTTTAGGGGGATTGTTTTAATTATGGGCAAAGCTGATCAAAATTATTGCCGAGCATACTTATAGTAATTCTCATACTGGTGAGTTACAGTCAAAAGGCTTAAGCCTTTTGTTTAGAAAGCTTAGATGGAATTGTATGTACCTTACTAGACTAAAAATCGCTATGATGGTGATGATGTAACTTTGATTGTTCTATGCACTCAAAAATTAGTATACTGAAAATAGTTATTTAATGTTTGCCCGACTTCAAGCCAAGACTGCGTGATGATCGGTCTGAATCTAGGGTTAATTCGGGAATTTTCCTCTAAAAACCTCAGTTGTGTGAGTCGTGGTTGTAGTTATGGCTAACTTAAATTTTTCTAGCCCTGGTGATGCTCTATCGCCACCATAACCCATGAATGATCCGACTGTTTCGATGCAGACCGACGGGGACTATCCGCCACAGCATAAATTTTGGATGAATTATTGCCTAGAGCTAGCCCGTCAAGGCTTGGGTAATACAGCCCCTAACCCTTTGGTAGGGTGTGCTATTGTGCGGGATGGTCAACTGCTGGGCTGCGGGTTTCATCCCCAAGCGGGCCAGCCCCATGCCGAAGTATTTGCCATTTGGGACGCGCAATCCCGTTCTAACTATGACCTGACTGACCTGACTGGGGCAACGCTTTATGTCAATTTAGAGCCTTGCAATCATCACGGTCGCACTCCCCCTTGTACAGAAGCAATCTTGGCGACAGGGATTTCGGCGGTGGTAGTCGGAACCTTAGACTGTGATCCGAGGGTATCAGGGCAAGGGGTGCAGCGGCTCCGGAATGCCGGACTCCAAGTAACTACGGGAGTTTTAGAAGCTGAGTGTTTGTGCCTGAATGAAGCATTTTTCCACCGTGTTACGACTGGATTACCCTTCGGCATTTTAAAATATGCAATGACCCTTGACGGTAAAATTGCCACCCATACTGGGCATAGCTTTTGGATTACTAATCCAGCCTCGCGACGGCGGGTGCATCAACTGCGGGGCATCTGTGATGCGGTAATCACTGGCGGGCATACGGTGCGGCGCGATAATTCGAAACTCACCACCCACGGTCTATATTCGCGGTGTCCGTTGCGAGTAGTCGTGAGTAGTCGTGGGGATTTTGCCCTAGATTCCCATCTGTGCCAAACCAATGACATCGAAAAAACTTTGATTATTACTGAAATAACTACTGAGCCAGAGTTGCTCACACTGCGGCACAAACTGCGCGATCAAAAAGTTGAAATTTTAGAATGGGACACCGTTAATCTCACCGCCGTGATGCAGGAACTGGCGCGGCGAGGTTGCAATACTGTTTTGTGGGAATGTGGCGGCAATTTAGCCGGAGCCGCTCTCAGAGCCGGACTAGTTCAGAAAGTTTATAGTTTTATTGCGCCGAAAATTATTGGTGGTGGCGGTACGGGTTATCCCCCAGCTCCTAGCCCTGTGGCAGACTTGGGTAAAACAGCCATGACTGAGGCAATTACCCTAGAGCGCACCACTTGGGAAAATATTGAAGGTGATCTGCTGTTGGTGGGTTATGTTCCCTGATATTTTTCTGAACACTCACCCTCGAATAAATTGCGGGCTAAAAGCTTAAACCTGTTGAAACAGGTTGTTTTAAGTCTTTCTTTAGTCAGTTTTATAGTCATTTAAAATTATTTTGGCACATTAAAAGCACTTGACCACACCCCACCTACGGCGTACCCCTCCCTTGGAGGGAGGGGTGGCAGGCTTTGCCTGACGGAGTGGTGTTATTTATTTGGTGTTATTTATTTCTTTTGCCATTCTTAATTTGATTGACTATAATTCCTCTAACTCACGTTATATTACTGTTCCCATTCAGGAATCTTAGGCACAGAAGCAATTAGAGACTGGGTATATTCATGGACAGGATGACCCAAAACTGCTGAAGCCTTACCATATTCCACAATACGCCCCTGCTTCATTACAGCAATATTTTGGCAGAAGAACTGCGCCACCGCCAAATCATGGGTGATAAAAACATAGGTCAATTGGAACTCGTCCTTAAGCTGCTGCATCAGTTCCAAAACCTGCTGTTGAATTGAGGCATCTAACATACTCACCGGCTCGTCACAAATCACTAGCTTAGGATTGGTAATTAATGCCCTAGCAATATTGACCCGCTGCAATTGCCCACCGGATAAATCTCGCGGATAGCGTTGGGCAAAACTGCTCGGCAATCCCACCCGCTCTAAAATGTTATACACCTTGGTCAAACAACGGGCGAAACTGCGCTCATGGTGATGGATTAATAGAGGATCAGCCAGACTTTCCTCCACGGTCATATATGGATTTAAAGCCGCCCGTGGATCTTGGAAAATCATTTGCATTTGCGAACGTAATCGCTTCATGGCTGTAAATGAAAGTGTCGTTAGATCTTGTCCCTCAAAATGTACGCTACCAGCATCAGGACGGATCAATTGCAGCAGGAGCCGTCCGGTGGTGCTTTTGCCTGAACCACTTTCGCCAATGATGCCAAGGGTGTCACCTTGGTAAACAGTTAAATCGATATTGTCTACGGCTTTAATCAGGTTGCTGTTAGGATCAAGCCATTGCCCCAACACATTGCCCTTGGTGTAATACTTACGCAACCCACTGGCTGCTAATAACACCACCGGAGATGATGATTTAGCGGCATTTGATGCGCCATCTTCTAGGGGCCGATCCGTCCCATCGGCGCTAAGATCAACAGTATTTGCTAGAGCTAATGGTGCATCATTGGTAGCTATGGTTAAATCCTCAACCACCGGCGGACGGAAATGCAATGCAGCATTAAGCAACTGCTGGGTGTAGGGATGCTGGGGATTTTGAAAAAGATCTTTGACAGCGCCTGATTCTACTAAAACCCCGTCATACATCACCGCCAAGCGATCACAATATTGGGCCACCATACCCAAATCATGGGAAATCAACAATAAACCCATCTGACGCACCTGGCGCAAATAAGTCAACTCTTGGAGAATCTCATTAGCTACAGTCACATCTAAGCTAGTAGTCGGCTCATCGGCAATCAATAACACCGGATCAAGCAATAAAGCCAAGGCAATCATCACCCGTTGCCGCATCCCGCCACTAAACTCATGGGGATATTGCCGCGCCCGTTCTGGCTCAATGCGTACCAGATCTAAACTATCCCGCAGTTTTTGCCGTGCATCCCGAGCGCGAAATCTTTTGGTATGGGAACGCAGCACCTCAAAAGCGTGTTCTTCGATGGTCAACAAAGGATTAAGGCGCGTCATCGGGTCTTGGAAAATCAGCGCCATTTTCTCCCCCCGCCAAGTACCATACTGATAACTAGCGACTAATTCCCCGTCAATATGCACCGAGCCTTCCATGGTGGCATTGCTGGGTAAAAGCCGCATTAGCCCACGACCAATGGTAGATTTGCCACAACCACTTTCACCGACTAAGCCCATTGCCTCCCCTTCACCCAGGGAAAAACTGACCTGATCTACCGATGGGGCAGACTGTCCATACGTTATTGTTAACCGCTCAACTTCAAGAAGTGCCACAAAGCTATCCGTTTTTAGTCAGAATTTAGTAGATGATTAGCAGATTAGTAGATCTTACACAAATTCTGAGCTATTACAGGTGATCTATGACGGGTAATCTATTTTTAATCAACTCGCTTGATATCCGAAAAATGGTTATACTGCATTCCACCTTTGATATCGCAAATTATTAACTCCAGAATAATCGCTGATAATTTAATCACAGGATTTCCATAGAGTCTACAATCGTTTAAAATCAAACTACGTTAAATTAAATTCTTTAAATTAAATATAATAAATATTTATTTGATTGTATTTGATTTTAAATATTAGTTATGATCATTCAACCTTTGAATTAGCTTTGACTTATTAATCTTAACTACATCAGCACACAACTAATTATGAGCCATTCTATCAACGAGTTTAATTCTCCACTATCTAATGGCATTAATTTATGTCCTGTGCCTGAGGGCGATTTTGAGATTAAGTTAATCACTCCCCAACTAAGTCAGAATTTCCGTTTAGGTAATGGTGATCATTCGTTAGAGGGTCAGGATCAGGAAGCTATAGCAGTCAACCCTGCTGAACCTAAAGCGCCCATTCTATTCTCGCTGATTGTGCCCACCTACAATGAGCGGAAAAATGTGCAGCAGTTGGTGGCGGTTCTGACGGAATTACTCGATGCATATATGGCAGATGGGGCTGATCCTGAAACCAATAGCGCTGTGAGTCTTGGGTATGAAATTATCATTGTAGATGATGATAGTCCGGATCGCACTTGGGAACTGGCAGCGGAATTGATGGCTGATTATCCCCAGTTGCGGGTGATGCGTCGTCAAGGAGAAAAGGGCTTATCTACGGCGGTGATTCGCGGTTGGCAAGTGGCAGAAGGGGAGATTTTAGGCGTAATTGATGGCGATTTGCAGCATCCCCCAGAAGTAATGATAAAAATGCTCGATGCAGCCCGTCAGGGAGTCGATTTAGTTATGGCGAGTCGTCACATAGAAGGCGGCGGCGTGAGTGACTGGGGTTTTATCCGACGGTTTCTGTCGCGGGGAGCGCAAACTCTGGGCTTAATTATTTTGCCTAGGGTGATTGGTAGAGTATCTGACCCGATGAGTGGCTATTTTATGGTACGTCGGGGCGCAATTGCGGGCTGTCGCCTTGATCCTTTGGGTTATAAAATTTTGATTGAAGTCTTAGGTCGGGGCAATATTGAAACAATTACGGAAGTAGGTTATGTGTTCCAAGAGCGCAAAGAAGGAGAAAGTAAAGTTACTTGGAAGCAGTATGTGGAATATATTCTGCATTTAGTCCGGTTGCGCTCCCGTGGTAGATTGTCGCGGATTTATCGTAACGTGGTTTTGCCTGCAAAGCGTTTTGTGAAATTCGGTTTGGTGGGTTTAAGCGGTGTCTTTGTTGATATGACTATTTTCTATCTTCTCAGTGATCCGACCACACTGCATTTAGGAATTACCCGCAGTAAGATCATCGCTGGAGAATTAGCGATTTTGAATAATTTTATTTGGAATGATCTCTGGACTTTCCATGATTTATCTGCGGGACAACACATTTGGCATCAGAAGTTTCTCCGCTTCTGTAAATTTAATCTGGTGTGTTGCTTGGGGCTAGTTTTTAATCTGATTATCCTCAATGTTTTATACAATCATTTCCATGTCAATCAGTATCTAGCCAATTTAATTGCCATCGGTACGGTGATGATTTGGAACTTTTGGATTAATTTGAATCTGAGTTGGCGTGTCACAGAAACAGAGCCTCTTGGCAATGAATCTAAAACCAAGAAAAAGCAGTAATTGATTTGAGAACTGGCAAGCTTAGTCCGATAACATCTTAGTTGAGGCATCTTCTTTTAGGCATTGATTGGTAATTCCACAAAGAAAGTAGTCCCCATATCTAGAGTGCTTTCCAGCCAGATTTTGCCATGATGACGGGCAATAATTTCTTTACATAAAGGTAGTCCTAATCCCGTTCCTTGGGGCTTATCGGTCATAATATCGCCAATTTGTTTAAACTTCGTGAAAATACTTTCTTGGTTCTCAGGGGCAATTCCAATTCCCGTATCTTTTAAAGCAATGCATAAAGTCTTCGCATCAAAACTAGCCGACAAGGTTACCCCACCCTGATTCGTAAACTTCAAAGCATTACTAAACAGATTGGTAAATACTTGGCGCAAGCGCTCCCAACTACCTAAAACCGATGGTAAATCATCAATTCCATGATAATCCAAGCTAATGCCTTTAATTTCTAACAGATCCTGATATTCTTTTACCACTTGCTGTAATAGTTCCGTAATATTAACCGGTTCTTTTTGCCACAGGGCCCGCCCTGATTCCATATCAGCAATATCTAAGACATTGTTGATGATATTAGTTAATCTTTGGGCATCACTCACTAAAATATGCAAATTTTGTTTGATTTGCGCCACCGCCCGCTTGAGCTTTGGTTCTTGGACTTCAGTATTGGGTAAATGGGGAAATACATTCTCTTCTAATTTCTTTTCCACCACTCGCGTAAAACCTAAAATAGAAGTTAGCGGTGTACGCAATTCATGGGAAATATTAGTGATAAAGCCGGTTTTCATTCGATCCAGTTCTTTTGCGGCGGTAATATCAGCAATTAAAATCACCACGCCAATGCAAATCGTTTCGCCTATATCATTGCTTTCGCTGGCAACTTTAGAACGGTTGATCGTTGCTGCCACGGCCAGCGCAGTCCGATGCTCCGGTAAAGGTAGTTCCGCTTGTAATACTTGAGGACTTAGGGCAATGGCTTCATCAGTCAGGGCAATTACTTCCGTCGGTAAAACATGACGATAATTCTGTTCTAGCAATTGCTCACTCCTCACTTGCAACAATTGCGTTAACATGGGATTAATTCGTCCTACAGTACCATTAAAATTAATTACTAATAAACCTTCCCCCAGATTATCAATAATCGCATTCAGATAAGCATTAGCTGAAAGTAACGCCAATTCCGTCTGCTTGCGTACCGTAATATCTTCGACGGTTCCCTCGTAGTACATGACGTTGCCCATGGTGTCATAAATGGGACGGATGCGTTCATAAATCCAGATTTTACTGCCATCTTTACGGTAAACCTCTGATTCAACGCTAATCGGATGATTATCTTTCTGCTTTAAATTAGTATTTCTTTCGCGATTGCCAATATAAGGATGGTTTTGGGGATAAACATAGAGTTTCTCTGGCTGAGGTAAATAGAATGGTGTACTTAGCTCTGGCAAATCAATGGCAGGATTTCTCTCCCTTTGGTAATCAAGATGATCCAGCCCATCGACAGACTTGCCCACCTGATGACTAAAAGCGCTCAGCATTTCCTCAGGACTGCTATAACCAAGAATCTGCGCAAATTTGGGATTAACCGTAATATAAGAACCTTGAGGCGTAGTTTGGAAAATGCCTTGTCCCGAATGTTCAAAAATGCGCTGATATTTCTCTTCCGCTTCCCAACGGGCTGACTCAATAGCTAATCTGGCGCTAATATTGCGTACTGCCACCACTCGCGCCGATCTACCTTCATATTGAATCGGACGGCTACGCATCTCCACGGGAATTCGCATACCATAGGCATTAATCAGAGTGGCAGCATAGAGCCGTGGTGTGCCCCAAGTTAAACAGTGGCGGACTGTAGCTTCACTTTCGGGAGCGACTAAATTGAGGGTAGGTTTATGAACTAATTCACTGGCTTGATAACCTAAGATTTGGGTAAATGTGGCATTGACATCAATAATTTTGCTGCGATAATGAATAAATAAACCCTCAAAAGAAGCATCTGCTAAGGTTCTCAACCGCAATTCTGATTCTTCTAATTCTTTCTCGGCAAGATTACGCTTAGTAACATCGGTTAAACAGCCCACGATACCTAATAAGTTACTTGGTCTACCTTGAGCCGATTCTAAGCGTCCCTTATATACTTCCATTAAACGCATTCCCCCTTCTAATAAGGGAAATGATTCGATCATGGTGGGGAGATTCTCTTTGTGCGCCAACTGATCATGGCTATGGTTAAACGTAATCATGCTACGAGTCCAAGACAATTCATCATCGGTTTTGGACTGAATTTCTGTTGGCTGCATACCAACTAAGTCGGCAAATTTCTGATTACAGCCTTGATAGCGCCCTTGATGATCTTTCCAAAAAATAAATTGCGGCAAACTATGTAAAACTGCCCAGAGTTGCTGATTTTGGGAGTGTAATTCCTGAATCTGATTTGCCTGATCGAGGGCTTGGTTAGGCGCATTGACGGTTAAATCAGAGGCGAATTTATGATCGGAGCTTTGTGGGGGCAGATTCAGCCCAGCGCTAGGTATTTGTCCTAAAGTTTCAGTTGTTGCATTATGAGAAGGGTTTGGCTGGGTCAACCGTGGTCGCAGAATCAAGCCCGCTACCACAACCCCCAACATAAAGGGGAACAAATCCACATCAGAGGTAAAAGTACCTACCAAACCCAGTAGAAAAAAGAGTAGTAAGAGGAAATTATCTAAGCTCACGATAAAACACAGCTAGAAGCTCTAGGAGTATGGATTTAATTATGCATTACTGGGGATGATGGTTATAAAAATAGGGAATTAATCAGCATAATGATCGTCTCGGCGGAAAAGGGGAGTGGTAATAATTCCAGATGCAAATCGGGGCACAGATTGAGGGGATTATTCACTTTACTGGCAATAATCTCGGTAATGCCGCCAGCAACCAAAAAGTAAGGCAAAATTACCACATTTTTTACGCCTTCGTTTTGCCATAGATGCAGTTGCTCTTCCCATGAAGGAGTTGCGGCCCAAAAGCTAGCGGTAGCATTAACCTGTGCTGCTAATTGCCTGATGCCTTCATTAGCGCTTTGGCGGCGGCTGCCGTGGGCAATCAGTAACCGCTTGGAATCAGGGGCTGGGGCGGCTTGGGACAGAAAGTTTGTGGCTAGTACTGCGGGTAATTCAGGATGCGCCCCTAAATAAGGCAAAATCTCTAAATCGAGATCGCGATTTAGGCTGATCAGACTGGCTTTGGCTTGTTGCACCTGCTCAGGAATATCCACCATCACATGGGTTCCTGATAATAAAAATAATGGTACAACATGAATTTTACCTGTGGTCTTCCCTTGATTAAAAGTAACTTGATGACCCGCAGTTTGCCTGAAAGTACTCTCGCTAAAACTAGTTTCGCTAAAAGTAATCATCTGCTGGGCTAAGGTTTGGGGTTGGCCTTCTAAACAACCGCCGCCGATTTGCCAATGAGGATAAGCGGCTTGGACTGCTTGCACCAAGTTTTGCAAGGCATCCCATGAGCGCGGATCGCTGCTGCCGTGGGTGACTAAAAAAATTCGGCGGGGCGGAGTTGCCGCGTTAATCAATGATAGGGGCATTGGGTTAAGCCTCTGGAATTGGCTTAGGTTTCATGCGATATTCCACCGGTTCTAGATCAAATTCGGCGAGAATATCTTCTCCCGTCCAGCGTTTAAGTTGAGGCGTGGGTTTATTATTATCATCACTGGGATAGACCACCCACAGGACGAAATTAGGATTGTGTCGCGCCGCATGGATCTCTGCCGCAGTCACCGTAAAGCTGCTACCCAAATTAGCCATGTCTTTGATGGTGACATCTTCGACCCGCTCCCCTTGACGGCATTCTAAGTCATAGCCACAGTCGGCTTTATCCGCCACATTAACCTGCCAGCCATCGCGAACATAGGCACTAGTGACCGCAACGATGGCGGCTTTCTCCGTCGGGTTGCGTTCCCCAAGGGTAAAAACCAGGACTTTCTCGGTGACTTTTTCAATCACTTTTTCGATCACCTTCTCCACTTCGATCACTTTTTCGAGGGGAGGCATGGATTCAGACTCAATGATAATCTCAGGCTCAGACTCGGTGACGGGCAGGGCTAAAGCAATCGGTTCTAGTTCTGGCTCATAGTCTGGCTGATGGGGCACAGATACCGCATCGACTATTGATATTTCAGGTTCTATCACCCTTTGGGGATCAAATTGATCAATTTGCGGATCAGAATTTACGTCATCGTCAAGGGCTGATGTGGGCAATGCTACAGCAGCAATATCTGGGGTTTCGGGAATTATTTCACTAATTTCTGATCCATCATCAGGATCCAGACTAGCGGGCTGCGGTTTGTTAATGGCTAAACTGTCTAGTAATCGTTGGGGTTTGGCGATTTTTTCCGGTTTGCCTTGGCTTTGATAGAGCAAAATAGCACGGCGCAGATCATCTCTGGCTGCGGCTAAGTCAGCAAAACCATCAAGGCGCTCGGCATTGGCAGCCCCGCGATAATAATGGGCATCAGCATTTTCCGGTTGTAAGTCAATTACTTGGGTCAGATCCGCTACGGCATCAGCATATTCTTTGAGGATAAACGAGGCTTTGCCCCGCCGGAACTGCACCTGGGGCTGTTGGGGATTAGCATTTAAACTGGCGGTATAACAAGCCACGGCTTGCTCATAGCTTTTTAGTTTGAAATAAGTATTACCTAAAGCATTTTGGGCATCGCTATATTGGGGATCCAGTTCGACGGCTTGGCGCAGATCACTCAGGGATTGCTGATATTGCCCCATCAGAAAATAGACTTGTCCGCGTTTGTAATAAGCCAGCTTAGCGCTTTTCTGGGATTTGGCATCGGGACGCAGCGTAATGGCTTGACCATAATCGTTCAGAGCTTTGGCATAATCCCGCTGGCCAAAATACACATCGCCCCGCGCCAAATAAGCCTTAATAAAATCAGGCTTTTGCTTAATCACTTGGCTATAGTTGGCGATCGCATCCTGTAATGCCCCTTGTTGTGCGTCTTCTATGCCCCAGCGATAAATCACATCTACCAAACGAATCCCTTTACTTTCGCGGCTGAGGCGTTGCAGATGGCGATCCCATTGGGGTTCTAGCAGGCGAATATATTCTTCCCGAAATACTCCGGCATCACTTTGGGGTTCGAGGGGCAGATTGGCAAACTGGGGCAAGCGGCGCAACTCATCGGTGCGTAAGGGGTCATCAAAACTACCGCAGGCATCCCAAGCGACCCAGACCCGCAATGCCGTCGGGTTAGAATCAACATCATAGGCATCACTAAGATCGCGGTAACGAGCCGACTTGAGGCGTAACTGGTACTCGCGATCCGCCGCTACCACTACCCCAGAGGCAAAATAACCTTGAATATTGCTGCCAATACGTTTGAAATAAGCTCGATCACCGACTTTCAGGGTTTGGATGCTGCCACAACTCCAAGTGACAATGTATGGCTCACCCTCATTAATTTCCGCAATGGCTTCTCGGATGAAGTCCCGAATTTCCGGTTCAGTTTGTTCATTACACAAAAAGATTCTAGTTACCATAGCGGGCGGGGGATAGTGTAGTCTGCGCCATTAAGAAGCACCCACAATATAATCAATGTGCGATTAAACAGCGTGTGATTAAACAGAGCGGGGCAGATAAACAGCACTGATCATCTTA
>JBAXSK010000075.1:0-15709 GCA_037130765.1 Pseudanabaena sp. ELA607 | reverse complement strand
TAAAGCAGCAATTAAGACGGTTAAGATTAATGCTATTAATTAGCTTAAATTGCTGGCAATTATTCTCATCCAATCGCTTTACTAGACAACTTAATCACTATAGATTCAATCGCAAATAAGCACCACCTATGATCTAGTTTCTTCTGCTACTAGATAGTCATAGGGCAGTAGTTCCTTTAACATTGACTTGACGATGTCAGAAAATGAAGCTACTATAAATTGATTGTTTTCATATTTTATAGAAGTAAAAAAACATTTTCTGTTCCATTTTTTTGCGCTCTGTTGCTATCTGTCAACCCTTCTGCTATTACCCATAGTTTGTGATTGAATGCATCTTAACCATCCATCTAAAACGATGAAAAAAATTCGCCCCAATCCTGTTCCATTTAGCGAAATTCTGACCATGGCAGCGGAATCTTTATGGAATAACCGACTGCGGACTGCCCTAACCATGCTAGGGGTAATTATTGGTATTGCTTCTGTAATTGCGATTACTTCTGTGGGGCAAGGGATTCAACGGGCGACAGAAATCCAGTTGCAATCCTTGGGCACAAATTTGATCAATGTACTTTCTGGGGCATCCCGTACCGGTGGCATTAGTCAAGGGGGCGGCACAGCATCCACCCTCAACCTCGAAGATGCCCAAGCCGTGGCCGACCAAGCTCCGGCGGTGCGGAGGGTGTCGGCATATCTGCAACGCCAGCGCCAAGTCACCTATGGCAATCAAAATACTTCCACCAATATTATTGGCACAGATTTAAACTATCCCGAAATTCGCAACAGCATTCCTGTGGAAGGACGTTTTTTTGAAAAAGCAGAAATGGATTCGGCAAAATCTGTGGTGGTGCTTGGCTCTAAGGTTAAACAGGATTTATTTGCTGGGGGGTCTGCTTTGGGAGAAAGCATCCGCATTCAAGGGGATTTATATCAGGTAATTGGTGTGATGCCAGTTAAAGGATCGGCTGGAGGCTTTGACCAAGATGATCGGGTGTTTATTCCCTTAAAAAATATGTCGGCGCGGATTGTGGGTAATAATGCTATCCAAGGCATTTCGATTAGTGGTTTTTGGGTGCAAACCGATGGTGAATCAGAAATGGAAGCGGCTCAGTTCCAGCTAACTAATCTGTTGCGGTTGCGGCACAATATTTTCCCACCACAAAATGATGATTTTCGGATTATCAACCAAACTGACGTAGTTAATACATTCACTAGTGTGGTGGGACTGATGACGGTGATGGTGGTGGCGATCGCGGGGATTTCCCTTGTCGTTGGCGGCATTGGCATTGCCAATATCATGTTAGTGTCGGTGGTAGAGCGCACCAGAGAGATTGGCGTGCGTAAAGCCCTAGGTGCGACCAACGCCACCATTTTGCAGCAATTCCTCACTGAAGCAGTGCTAGTATCGCTCCTCGGTGGTGTGGTGGGCATTGGTCTAGGCGTGGGCATTGCCTTTGCTTCATCGATCAGCTTTAATTTTCCATTTTTGGTTTCTGGTTGGGCCATGGGAGCCGGTTTTGGCTTATCCTTGGCAGTGGGCTTAGTTGCCGGGGTAATTCCCGCCCGTAATGCCGCCAAACTTGATCCCATCCAAGCTTTGCGCAGTGATTAAGCAGATTTTTGAAGCGAATTTAAGTAAATTCTAAGCAAATTTAAGGTAAAGCTATGGAACGGGGCTTAATGTGGCTCCCCTTACTGGGACTATTTATTGGTTTGGCTTGGGCAGGCTGGAACGAATATCAAAAACTCGAAGCCTATCAACTGTGGTCTAAGGATTTTGAACGTCATAAATATGATATTTTGGCGGCTTTGGGGCAGAAAGAGCAGACCCTCACTTGGGGTAAGCCCACCCGCAAAGGGTTGATTAATCAGCGCACGATTCATCTTGAGCAAGTGCAACGCCTGCGCCTCAAAGTCGATCAGCGCTTCATTGAGCAATTGGATGATGCTGCTCCCACGGCGCGGCAGATTAGCCTCGAACTAGTCTTAAATTCTGGTGAAATCGGCGTAATTCCCTTTACTGACGTAGAAATTGCTTGCAAATGGTATCAATTCCTAGAAAAATTTATCGCGCAATACCATCAGCAAAATGATTCTAGCCAAACGGTGACTTGAGATTATCTTTTATAGTCAATTAAGATAAAAATGAGTCATTATTTAGAAGCTTTGTCAGACAATATATCTGACCTACAACCGATAAAGCAGCGTGGAATGGACATCTTGTCCGTTGATCTGCCTCCTTTGTTGTTTCATCTTTAACTGAAACAATTATAAATGATTATGATTAAATCCCTATGAATTTAGCTTAACCAAGTACTATGCACCCGTCACAGAAAATGTTATGCTAGATGACCGTCAGAAAGTGTCTATAGCATTAGATAATCTAGATCATCCGCATACTGTACGCTCAAAACGCATGACTCAAATTATTGTTGGTGAGAACGAAGGCATTGAATCCGCACTACGTCGGTTCAAGAAGAAGATCCAAAAGGCGGGGTTGTTGGCAGACATCCGCCGTTGCCAGTACCACGAAACCGCTGGTGAAAAGCGCAAGCGCAAGGCTGAAAATGCTAAGCGTCGCGGTCGCTTTCGTCGTCGCGATTCCTAAAAGACGGTTACTGGGGTTGACAAAATCTTTTCTGAGGTTAGTTGTGCCCCACACGCCAAATCTTGACCATACTAGTGGCAATATTGCTTAAAAGAGGAAGGTGATTTCGATCCCCTCCTCTTTTGATTTGGAGCTTTAATTGGTAATTTTTGCTTGCTCCAGTGCTTGATCCAGCATTTTTTATCTATAGTCAAATTAAGAATGGTACGGCTTGAAGGCAATAAATAACACCACCCCGTCAGACCAAACCTGCCACTCCTCCCGTGGAGGGGTACGCCACAGGCGGGGGGTGGTCAAGTGCTTTTAATGTGCCAAAATAATTTTAAATGATTTTAAATGAGACCTACCATCAGCAGGCAAAATATCTGCCCCACCAAGATTCAAGTAACTGCTGAAATTTGATTTATTTCAAGACACTAATCCTGACCGTAAAGCCAACACCGCTGCTTGCACCCGATCATCAACGGATAACTTATTCATAATGCCCCGCACATGGGTTTTTACGGTATTCGGGCTGATAAATAATAGGTTAGCAATTTCAGGATTACTTTTACCTTCGACCATTAGCTGGAGTACTTCTAATTCCCTAGGGGAAAGATTCAGTTTACTATTAGCGATTTTATTGGCTTCTTGGATGGCAGTAGCGGCTAATTCATTGTTTTGAGGGGCAGAGCTTGAAATGGGACGCAATTGTAGTTTTTGGAACACCTTTTCGCCAATTTGCGCATCAAGAAATGTGCCGCCTTCTTTTGCCGCCGCGAAAGCAGCTAATAAATTATTGTTAGTAGAACCTTTGATACAGTAACCATCCGCCCCACTAGACAAAGCGGCAATCACTTCTACTTCATCAGTGTGGGAGGTGAGGATAATTACATAAACCGTAGGCAAAATCTCCTTGATTTTTTGGGTTGCCATAATACCATCAAGGCGAGGCAGCCCAATATCCATGATAATCAAATCTGGCTGTAGAGACTCCGCCATTTGCAACCCATGATAGCCATCCTCCGCAATCCCAACCACTGTAAAATCTTCCAGTTTACTCACGACCTGCTCTAGCCCGACTTGAATTAAAGCATCATCTTCAACAATTAATACACGCATAATTTTAGTCGCTACAATTTATAAATATAAATTAAATAATCAAGTTAAATGACGAATTAAATGCTGATTCTGCCACAGTTAAGCTAAGTGCTTGATTAATAGTTTTGTGGTAGATATTTCCAATTTGTAGTGAATATTTATAGTTAATATTTAGAATTAAGATCAATAGTGAAATCATCTCAATCAACTATTAAGATAAATTAGAACAATTTAATTTAGTTTGATTTAATTACCAAGAGATCCTATGAATAACTTGCCAATAATTACCCCAATCATCATGGCAGGGGGAGATAGTAAGCGCATGGGCACAGACAAAGCAACTTTAATCTGGCAGCGTCAGCCTTTAATTAGTCACATGATTAACGTTGCTTCAAGCCTGAATAATTCAGTCTATATTGTCA
This sequence comes from Pseudanabaena sp. ELA607, assembly GCA_037130765.1. Taxonomy (GTDB): domain Bacteria; phylum Cyanobacteriota; class Cyanobacteriia; order Pseudanabaenales; family Pseudanabaenaceae; genus JBAXSK01. Next base: position 11,602 of record JBAXSK010000075.1, on the reverse strand, counting down.
CTGACAAAACGATTTTTTATCGGCAGCTATTAGCTAAATTCAATCATGATCCTGTAAATTATAGTCATGAATATGATGATCAAAACAACTTAATTACTAATCAACAATGCGAAAGCCAAATAAATAAATCTACAGTTAATTTACATTGGATTAATGATTCACAGAAACAAGGCCCCTTAGTTGGTTTTTATACAGGCTTAATTGCCATCCAAGCAACTAAAAACTATCCTATCGTTCCACAAGCTAAACAGTCGTTTATTGCTACTAGCACCGTACCTAAATGCTCTAAATTGGCACTCAATAGATCCCATCATCATCCAATTATTGCCCAAGAACAACAAACTGAACATTGGTTCCTGCTGCTGAGTTGTGATTTACCGTTGTTACAACCCACAGATCTGCAAAAATGGGCCCAGTCATTGCCGCAACTACCTGCAGACACAATAGCATATTTGCCCTCGGCTCCTATGCATAGCTCAGAATCAGTGCGATTGTGGCATTGTCTTTGTGGTTTTTATCGCTCCCAGTGTTTTGCATCGTTAGAAATGGCGATTCATCAAGGGGAAAGGTCATTTCAGCGGTGGCTACGGGGGCAAGTAGTGGCGGCGATTCCTGACGTAGCCCCCCTAACTCTAACTAACTGCAATACCCCAGAGCAGTGGCGGCAGGTGCAAGCCCTGGAGTTGTCAACTAATTAGCGAAATTAAAGTGAGATTAATTAGTTGACTCAAGGGAGATTAAATCGATCACAAATAAAATTCAGCCATAAATGTCGCAGGGTTAACAGTAAATGGGACAAAATAGGGTCGTTTAACGGCTATATTTAGATTGCTTTTATATTGCTTTGCCGGTTTCGCCACTGATTCCCATCCATATCACCTTCATTAGTTCATTATGTACGATTGCATTGTTGTTGGCTCTGGGCCGTCTGGGGCGGCTGCATCCTACCATTTGGCAAAACGCGGCCGGTCTGTATTATTACTTGAAAGAGAAAGTCTGCCCCGCTATAAACCCTGTGGCGGCGGTGTTTCGCCTATGGTGCAACAATGGTTTGACTTTGACTTTAGCCCCGCGATTTCCCTAAAAATCAAAACGGTGCGCTATACCTATCAGTCGGCCGATCCCATCTCGATGGAATTAGAAACCGCAGAGCCGATCTGGATGGTGCGACGGGAAATATTTGATCATTACATTGTGCAACAAGCCCAAAAACAGGGGGCGGTAGTGCAAGACCAAACTACGGTGACTGGTGTGGCATGGATGAGCGATCACTGGCAAATTACCACCGACAAAGAAACTTTTCAGGCTAAGTATGTGGTGGCTGCCGATGGCGCTAATGGCACGATGCCGAAATGGTTGGGCTTCAAGGAACGCAAACGCCGGATGTCAGCGGCCCTAGAAGTGGAAGTACCGGTGGTTAACCCCGAAACCAGCGCGGCCCATTTTGATTTTGGCGCAGTGCAAAACGGTTATATCTGGAATTTTCCTAAAGCAGATGGTTACTCTATTGGCGTGGGGACATTCATCGGTGGGGAAAAGCAAAACCTCAAAGAGTTAGGGGCTAAATATGCAGCCACTTGGGGTTTAGATTTATCAGCCATGAAACAACATGGGCACCCCATTGCCCTATGGGATGGCAAACAAACTTTGCATACCCAAAATGCGTTACTAGTCGGTGAAGCCGCTTGCATTGCCGATCCTTTTACTGCCGAAGGGATTCGTCCTTCCTTGATGACGGGCACTTTTGCCGCTGAAGCTATTGATCAGGCATTAGGTGGAGACGGCAAAGCTCTAGCCAACTATAGTCAGCGGGTGCATCAGGAATGGGGTGAGGATATGGTTTGGGCGCAACGAATTGCAGGAATTTTCTATCGCGTGCCGAGTTTTGGTTATAACGTGGGGGTAAAACGTCCGTCGGCCACGAAGCGCATGGGGCAAATTCTTTGTGGGGAATTACGTTATCGCGATGTGGCTAACCGTGCCATTGCGCGACTGACTAAGGGTTTAATTCCAGGTATGGGCTAAAATAAGTCCATATTTGCCCCATCGTTATTGGTCCCTAGCATTTTATGCATAGCAGCCTGCACCGCAAAACCCCAACCTCTAAACCAATCAATCGCCCCAAGTATTTGCGTCATAGTTCGGCAAGGCTCTGGCAAAAATCTTGGTGGTGGTTGACCGCAGCAGTGTTGAGTTCTTTGTTGCTGATGGGCTGCCAGATGTTTACTGGGGCTGCCAATGTGGTCAGTAGTAGCAATACGATGGTAGCGAGCATTCTCACTGACCCGAAAACTTTTAATCCAGTATTAGTGACTGATGCTGGCAGTGGTGCGGTGTTAGCCCCAGTATTTAACGGCTTGTTATCGAGTCATGGCGTGACTTCCGAATTACAGCCAGAATTAGCCGAGTCATGGCAAGTTTTAGACGATGGCAAACGAGTGGTGTTTAATCTGCGCCCTAATTTGCGATGGTCTGATGGCGCACCTTTGACCGCCGATGATGTGTTATTCACATTTCGCGATGTGCTCTTTAATCCCCAAATTCCTTCGAGCAGCCAAGATACCCTCAAAATTGGCGATAAACAGGAATTTCCCAAAATCGAGAAAATTAACGATCAGCAAATCGTTTTTACGTTGCCAGAAACCTTTGCGCCTTTTGTGCGGATCGTTGGTTCAGCGGACATTTTGCCGAAACATATTCTAGAAAAAACGCTGCAAAATACCGATAAAGCCGGTAATTTGCAATTCCTTTCCACTTGGACTTTAGCCAGTAAGCCAAGGGAAATCATCGGCAGTGGGCCATACACCATTGATCGTTATCAAACCAGTGAGCGATTTATTTACAAGCCCAATCCCCACTATTACAAGAAAAATCAACCGTGGATTTCGCGCTTTATTTATCAAATTGTTGATTCTACGGACACAGCATTTCTGAAATTCCGTTCTAAAGAACTAGATTTACATTACCTGCGCAGCGAAGACTTTCAACTGCTCAAAAAAGAAGAACAAAAAGATAATTTCACTATCTATAATGGCGGTTCTTCCACGGGACAGCAGTTTATGATGTTTAACCTGAATCGTGGGCGCAATCCCAAAACTGGTAAGCCTTTTGTCGATCCGATTAAGTCTCGCTGGTTTAATGATGTGCAATTTCGGCGGGCGATTGCCTATGCCATTGATCGCAATGCCATGATTAATAATCTATTTCGTGGTTTAGGTAAGCCGCAAAATTCGCCGATTAGCCCCGCTAGTCCTTATTTTTTATCGGAAGTGGAAGGTTTAACCCAATATAACTTCGATCCAGAGAAAGCCAAACAACTGCTCAAAGCAGCGGGTTATCGCTATGATGCCACTAAAAACGAACTCACAGACTCGGAAGGGAATTTAGTACGCTTTAGCTTGATGACTAATGCGGGCAGTAATCGCTTACGCGGTCAAATTGGTACGCAAATCAAGAGTGATTTAGCCGCCATTGGTATTACCATAGACTTTGTGCCTATTGATTTTAATGTCTTGTCAGATCGCATTGATAAAACTCGCGAATGGGAAGCGATTCTGATTGGTTTTACGGGCGGCATTGAACCCCATTATGGCATTAATCTATGGGCGACTGATGGAAACTTACATATGTTTAATAAAGGTGCGGATCGATCTGAGTCACCATTTCCCGGTTATGAAGTTGCCCCTTGGGAAAAAGAGATTCATGAATTGATGGTTGCTGCTGCGAAAACAGTAGTGGAATCAGAAAGAAAAGCGCTTTACGGTAAAATGCAGCAATTAGTCCAATCTGAATTACCTTTAATTCATTTCGTGACCCCTTTATCCCTCGCTGCGGTGCGAAATCGATTGCAAGGGGTGCAATATTCGGCGGTTGGTGGCGCTTTATGGAATCTCGATGATCTCAAGTTAGCTCCTTAAAACTGGAATTAGAGAAACCTATCCAATTTTCAATCAGATTTAAAACTATTGAGATTCCTCGAAAGTGTTTTTAGGGAACTTGATGACTTTGCCTGATGCGATGTAACTTCTGTAATTATCAACGCATTATGCATCAACACTAGAGATTTAGTTAAGAGATTAGACCTCTAGTGTGATTTAACCGCTACCTCAACCATGCCTATCAAATAATCATAGAGTTTTATCTATGATTATAACTATTTTTCATAGCTTTACATCTATGCATTTTATCTAGATAATGATGCTCATAGGTATTTAGCAATCTTTCATTGCCAACTACCTCTGCTTAAGGCACAAGCTAAGAGTTCTTCAGGAGCATCGTTATGGATTATTTAACAAAATCTTTATCAAAATCATTTTCACGGCGCAAATTTTTACTCACCGCTGGAGCTACCGCAGCTAGTAGCATTTTACTCAAAGGCTGTTTGGGCAACCCTCCCGATGATGATGTAGTCACAAAATCTGCCACTGCTACGAAACTAAATCTCAGTGCCGATCAAGCTCCTGAAGTAACCACCGTGAAGTTGGGTTACTTGCCAATTATTGAAGCTGCGCCATTGATTATTGCCAAAGAGAAAGGTTTCTTTGCTCGTTATGGCTTAACCAATGTAGACATCGCCAAGCAAGCCAACTGGGGGGCAGCGCGGGATAATGTCAAAATTGGTTCTAGCAATGGCGGTATTGATGGTGGTCAATGGCAGATGCCCATGCCCTATCTGCTTAATGAAGGTATTATTACCGATGGTCAAAAAGTACCGATGCAGGTGTTGCTGCAACTAAATACCCACGGTAATGCTATTGCAATTGCCGGTAAGCATAAAGATAAAGGTTTAACCCTCAAATTTCCTCAGGGTAAGGAAACCTTTGAGAAAATTAAATCCCAAGGGGCGAAGTTCAAAGCTGCCTATACTTTCCCTAAAGCTAATCAAGAATTTTGGATTCGGTACTGGCTCGCCGCCAACGGTATTGATCCTGATGCCGATGTGGATTTGCTCACCGTACCCGCGGCCCAGACCGTCGCCAACATGAAGACGGGCACGATGGATGCTTTTAGTACTGGCGATCCTTGGCCCTATCGCATTGTTAAGGAAGAGATTGGCTTTATCTCAGCACTGACGGCAGAAATTTGGCAGGGACACCCCGAAGAATATCTGGCCATGCGTACTGATTGGGTAGAAAAGAATCCTAAAGCGACCAAGGCTTTACTCAAAGCAATTATGGAAGCGCAAATGTGGTGTGACAATTTCGACAATCGGACCGAGTTGGTGCAGATCGTGTCAGGACGGAATTATTTCGGTGTACCAGTGGATATTTTAGCTGGACCGATGATGGGGCAATATGACATGGGCGATGGTCGCAAGATCAACGATAAAAACATGGCTCCTTTATATTGGAAAGATCCGAAAGGTAATGTTTCCTATCCCTATCAAAGCCATGATTTATGGTTCCTTGTCGAAAGTGTGCGCTGGGGCTTCTTGCCACAAACCACTCTAGCCAGTGCTAAGGATTTGATTAAGAAAGTGAACCGTGAAGATCTCTGGCGTGAAGCAGCCAAAGAAGCAGGAATTCCTGCCGCTGACATTCCCACTAGTACTTCTAGAGGGATTGAGGAATTCTTTGACGGGGTGAAATTCGATCCTGAAAATCCCCAAGCTTATCTCGACAGCTTGAAGTTTAAGAAAGCTTAGGCTGCACCAGCGCAATATTCCCAGATTTGCAGACATTTCTCACAACTGAATTAAGACAACCTAAGGAGCATAAAAATTCATGGCATCAAGTATTGGCAAACGGAATCAGAATCAGAGTTTAGGGCAGTCCGTGGCTAAATTCTGGCAGAAATATGGACAGGGTTGGATGTTACCCATCATTGGTCTAGTGGGCTTCTTGGCAGTGTGGCAACTGCTCTCTAGCGTGGGCTTATTGAGATTACCCGGACCAGTCAACATTCTCTCTGAGAAAACCACCCGTAATTTATTGCTCTATCCTTTCTTTGATAGGGGTGGCACGGACAAAGGTTTATTTTGGCAGACTCTAGCCAGTTTCGAGCGGGTCGCCAAGGGTTACTCCTTAGCTGCCATCGTCGGCATTGGCATGGGTATTTTGGTGGGTACTACCCCTGTGATCGACAAAGCTCTTGACCCCCTCTTCCAATTCCTGCGGACAGTGCCTCCCTTGGCATGGGTTCCCATTGCTCTTGCTGCCTTACGTCAAAACGAACCCGCTGCTTTATTCGTAATTTTTATCACCGCGATTTGGCCTATTCTGTTAAATACCGCTGTGGGTGTGAAGCAAATTCCCCAAGATTATCGCAACGTTTCTAGGGTATTGCAACTGTCACGGCAAAAATACTTCTTTAAGATTCTAATTCCTTCCGCATTACCCTATATTTTCACTGGTTTACGCATCTCCATTGGTTTGGCATGGTTGGCAATTATCGCCGCAGAAATCATCATGTCGGGGATCGTCGGGATTGGGTTCTTTATTTGGAACTCTTATACCAATGACAAGGTGGGTGAAGTTATCTTGGCTCTGTTTTACATCGGTGCTGTGGGTCTGATTCTTGACCGCGCCGTAGCTTGGATTCAAACTTTGATTCTGCCTGAAGAACAAAAGTAGAGTGATCCCCCTTAGTCCCCCTTATCAAGGGGGATTAGATGATATTTGGGGTTTATGAAAGCGATATCAGTGGATTAATATTTTTATTAAAGGAGAATCTTAAAAATGCAGGATTTTGTTTTAGTTGATCAGGTGGAGAGAACGTTTCCCTTGGGTGGTGGCAAGGAATATATCGCCCTTAAAGGAATTGATCTACAAATAAAAAAAGGGGAATTTATCTCCCTGATTGGTCACTCAGGCTGTGGTAAGTCTACGCTTTTGAATATGATTGCTGGCTTGGATTTGCCCACTGGCGGCGTGGTGATGCTAGAAGATGAGCGCGTTTCCCGTCCCGGTCCAGACCGTATGGTAGTATTCCAAAACTATTCCCTTTTGCCTTGGCTATCGGTGCGGGAAAATGTCGCCCTTGCGGTGGATGAAGTGTTATCCCATTTGCCTAAGGGTGAGCGCCATGATTTAGTAGAACGTTACGTCAAAATGGTGGGACTAGCCCACGCCATTGACAAGCCGCCGACGCAATTATCAGGGGGGATGCGCCAACGGGTAGCCATTGCCCGTGCTCTGGCGGTACGTCCTAAGCTGTTGTTACTTGACGAACCCTTTGGCGCTCTTGATGCTCTGACTCGCGGTAATCTGCAAGAAAAGCTGATGCAGATCTGTAATGAAGACCAAATTACAGCGGTGATGGTAACTCACGATGTGGACGAAGCTGTATTGCTCAGTGATCGGATTGTCATGTTAACCAATGGTCCGTCCTCGAAGATTGGCGGCATTTTGGAAGTTGATATTCCTCGTCCTCGCCAGCGCATGGAAGCAGTAAACCATCCCAGTTACTACAGTCTGCGCAGCGAAATTATTTATTTCTTGAACCAACAAAAGCGGGTGAAGAAACTCAATGCCCGTAAGGTGGCTACGGTATCACGGCATGGTTTAGAGAAAGTCAATCTAGAAATCGGTTTTGTGCCTTTAACCGCCTGCGCTCCCATTGCAGTAGCCAAAGAGAAAGGCTTCTTTGAAAAGCATGGCTTGGATGAAGTATCTCTGGTGCGGGAAACCAGTTGGCGCGGGATTGCCGATGGGATTGCCGCTGGTTATCTTGATGCGGCGCAAATGCCTTCCGGTTTGCCCGTCTGGTTGACCCTTGGTGGTAACGGTACTTGTAAGCCCATCGTTACGGCGCTGACCATGACCCGCAACGGTAACGCGATTACCCTAGACAAGCGCTTCTATGATCGGGGGATTCATACCCTCGGTGATTTCAAAGCAATGCTGCAAAGCACCCGCGACCGTACCCACCGCATGGGGGTAGTGCATCCTTCCTCAATGCATAACCTGCTATTACGCTACTGGTTAGCCGCTGGCGGTATTGATCCTGACCATGATGTGGAATTAAAAACCATTCCCCCTGCCCAGATGGTGGTTGACCTGAAAGCAGGCAGTATTGATGGTTTCTGCGTAGGCGAGCCTTGGAACTTCCGCGCTGCTATGGAAGGTATTGGCTTTACCGTGGCCACTGACTTAGAAATTTGGAACGGTCATCCAGGCAAAGTGCTAGGGGTGCGGGAAGATTGGGCGAATGCTTATCCTAATACCCATATTGCACTGGTTAAGGCTCTGTTAGAAGCCTGTATGTATTGCGCCGATCCCAATAATGCCGAAGAAATTCGTCAAATTTTATCCCGTCGCGCTTACGTTAGTACCAATGTGAACTATATCCACTTGGGTAATCCTGATGATGTGACCTGTGCCCTTGATTCCCCCATGCGCGAACCCGCCCACCATCAGTTTTATGGGGCTGGGGTGAATCGTCCCAGTCGTTCAGAGCATCTCTGGCACATTACCCAGATGGCCCGTTGGGGTGATGTACCATTCCCCCGCAACTGGGTAGAAGTGCTGGAAAAAACCTGTCGCGTTAGTGTGTTCAGTACCGCTGCCCGTGAGTTAGGCTTGAGTGATATTACCTACAGCCGTAATGCGATCCACCTCTTTGATGAAATTCCTTTCAATGCCGAAGATCCCATTGGCTATCTAAATCAGTTAGCGATTAAGCGCAATATCACCATGGCAGAAATTGCGATGGAATCCATGCGGATGGTGGCATAGTTCTTTGTTAATTCTCCCTCAGTTTCCCCTAGATCAGGTTTACTACTGACGAAATTCAGCACTAAGAATGGGTGCTCCGTGAGTTATAACTTTAATCAGGGGAAATTTGATCAGGGGAAATTAGGAAGATCGCAACCCTGTACTTTAAATAAATGATTTTTAATAATCATGTAATAATTAATCTTTAGGAGAGAGCAAGAAGAACATGACCCAAACAACCCTGCAAACCGCCCCTGAAAAACCTCGTGCCGGACAGATTCCGCCCCAAGAGTCATTTCTACGCATTGAGAATGTTTCCAAGATTTATCCGACACCTAAGGGTGAATATGTCGTTCTGAAGGATGTAAATTTACACGTTCAGGAAGGTGAATTTATTTGCTTGATCGGCCACTCTGGTTGTGGTAAATCAACGCTTTTAAACATGGTGGGGGGATTCTCTAAGCCTTCGATTGGTGAAGTTAGGGTCAATGGCAAGCTGATCACCAAGCCGGGTCCAGATCGCATGGTGGTATTCCAAGGTTATGCACTCTTGCCTTGGTTAACGGTATACGACAATGTGATGCTGGCGGTTGATTCGGTAAATCCGAATCTGTCTAAGAGCGAAAAGAATGATATTGTACGCCACCACCTAGCAATGGTGGGTTTGAGCGAAGCCGCTGAGAAAAAACCCACTCAGATTTCCGGTGGGATGAAGCAACGGGTATCCATTGCCCGTGCGCTGGCGATCCGTCCTGAGGTGCTGATTCTGGATGAACCCTTTGGCGCTTTGGATGCAATTACTAAAGAGGAATTGCAAGAGGAACTGTTACAGATTTGGACAGAGCATCGTTGCACAGTGCTGATGATCACCCACGACATTGACGAGGCCTTGTTCCTAGCGGATCGCCTGGTGATGATGACTAATGGCCCATCAGCAAATATTGGTGAAATCATGGATATTCCTTTCCCCCGCCCCCGCGATCGGGCGCAAATTATGGAAGATCCTCTCTATTATGATTTGCGTAACCATGCCTTAGACTTCCTCTATAACCGCTTTGCCCATGATGAATAGGTGATTTCCTGTGATCAGGTTTTGATGGAAATGGTACTCGGATCAATTTAGTTACTGATAGTAAGTTGGGTTATGCTCGACTTACTTTTTTATTTTTAGCTATAGTGTATTTGATTGGTGTCAGCACTATGATCAGCCAAAACAAGCCGATCAAAACTTTCGCAGCTAATTTTTTGGGTATACTGAGTCCATGGCAAATCTACAGGTCAAATCTATGTCGCTCCCTGATGGCCCCAAAACCCCAGCCCTGTGGCAGATTCTCTATTGGATTGCCGATCCCATTGGTTCCATGCGGGAATATAGTCAGCGGTATGGCGACTGTTTTTCTTTGAGGATTGGCTATAATCTAAACCCATTAGTGATGATTAGTAATCCAGAAATTCTGCAAATGATTTTAACCAATGATGAGTCTAAACTATTTGAAGCTCCTGGGGAATTAAATGGCTTGCTAGAACCTTTATTAGGTAAGGAATCAGTGCTGGCTTTGAGCGGGGCTAAACATCGGCGGATGCGACAATTGATGATGCCACCGTTTCATGGCGAACGAATGCGCTCCTATGGTAAAACTATCAGCGATATTACGGATCAAGTGATTAGAGAATTATCCCAGCAAAAAACTTTCAACCTGCGGGATGTGATGCAACAAATTTCTCTTTCCGTAATTCTCAAAGCTGTATTTGGTTTACAGGAAGGTGCTCGCTATCAGGAATTAGGTAGAGCGATTACTACACTGCTGGATCGGCTTAGTAACCCTTTAAGTGTGGCGATGTTATATTTCCCAAGATTGCAACAGGATTTAGGTTCATGGAGTCCTTGGGGTGGTTTTGTGCGGCAGCGACAGGTAGTAGATGATTTGATTTATGCCGAAATTAATGACCGTCGCATTCAAGGGAATCATGATCGGGATGACATTCTCTCTTTATTGATGTCAGCTAAGGATGAATCAGGGGAGGGCATGAGTGATGGCGAACTGCGGGATGAGTTGATGACTTTGTTAACCGCTGGTCATGAAACAACGGCTACAGCTATGGCTTGGGCCCTCTATTGGCTGCATCATTTGCCGGAGGTGCGCCAAAAATTATTAGCGGAATTAACCGACAATGCTGCTGATTTAGAACAAAATTTGACTAAATTACCTTACCTCAATGCATTATGTAACGAGACATTGCGGATTTATCCCGTGGGTATGGTAACCTTCCCCCGCATTGTCAAAGAACCAATGGAATTAATGGGATATACCATTGAGCCAAATACGATGCTGTTAGGCTGTATCTATGCGGCACACCATCGGGAGTCTGTGTATGAAGATCCTGATACATTTAAACCAGAACGCTTTCTGACACGTCAATTCTCACCTTTTGAATATCTGCCGTTTGGGGGTGGGAGTCGGCGGTGTGTGGGGATGGCTTTTGCGTTGTTTGAAATGAAAGTAGTCCTCAGCCGGATTATGACTCAATTAGATTTAGCCCTAGTAGATGATCGCTTGTTATTTCCAGTACGGCGCGGTGTCACGGCTAGTTTGCCCCCTGTAACAATGCAAGTCATCGGTCATCATTCTATGAAGTCAGAGATGCCAATTTCTGTCACTAGTGGCTAATTAAAATATAGTTGATTCCAGAAGTGTTGAATAAGTAAACAAAACTTAACATTAAGGTTGAATGAGAATTTCTTCGGAAGAGATCATAGCTCCAATGAATTATAGAGCAGTGTCTATGTAAAAATATCTGAATAAATCGTAATTTTTCCAGTAATTTATTACCATAAAATGCTGGTATTTCGATTAGTTGAAGAATTAAATAGGCAATTAAGACAGAATAGATTTGCAATACCACTCCATTTAAGTTTTTAGTAATTACAGCAAATTTCGATCAAATCC
>JBAXSK010000074.1:0-15889 GCA_037130765.1 Pseudanabaena sp. ELA607 | reverse complement strand
ATAATTCCTGAGCAAGGATAAATTATAGACATCTATATGATTGATGTTTTTGAGCGGTTTTTGGTTCCCGTGCCCAGATCCCCAATTTTTTGTGTGCTTATTAAAAGTAACTGGTGTTTTCCCAGAAAAAGTCGGAAATCTTGATTTTACTACTTGTTTACTAGCAAGAGTTTGAGCATTTTCTATCTGGTTAATATGAGTTACCAGCAATCAGACCTCAATCTCAGTTTCAAGTATATCTAAAAGCTCTGGAATACTTAATAAATTACTAGAAATGACATTTTCTTCGGACTCGACATGAATATGATGTGGAAAATTAGGCAAATTGGGGAAATGCGGCACATTATCCCATCGTTTTCTGAGGGTCGTCTGATTGTTGCTCATTCACTGATAGCGGTATCTAGTTGGATAGTGATGCAAAGTAATGTTAAAGCTGTAAAGTAGAATAGTGAATCGTTGGCAAAGTTTTTATGGACTGCCCAAGATGTGAATCCGCAAAAATCATCAAATATGGAAAAACGCACTATGGGAAACCCAGATTCAAGTGTCAAGATTGTGGGCGACAGTTTGTCGAGAATCCGAGCAGACAACCGATTGATGAGGCTACTCGAAACTTGGTTGACAAGTTATTACTGGAACGCTTGGCTTTAGCCGCAATTGTGAGGGTAACAGGAGTCTCGGCGCGGTGGTTACAAATCTATGTCAATGAGAAATATGAAAACACACCACAAGAGGTTGAAGTTACTCAAAAAAAGTCAGGAAAGTTGACAATTCAATTGGATGAGATGTGGTCATTTGTGGGGCATAAAAAGAACAAGAAATGGATTTGGTTAGCCATTGATGCCGACACGCGTGAAATAGTTGGAGCGTACATTGGAGAACGTTCTTGGCGTTCAGCAAAGAAACTATGGTTGTCAATACCTGCTGTTTATCGTCAGTGTGCAGTGTGTTATACAGATTTTGGGGAAGCTTACTCAGAAGTGTTGCTTAGTAAACGACATCAAGCTGTTGGGAAGGGAACAGGTAATACCAACTATGTTGAGAGAGTTAACAACACATTCCGTCAAAGAATTGGAAGATTAGTGAGGAAGACATTATCTTTCTCCAAGAAGTTGAAAATCATATTGGCGCTATTTGTTTATACATCATTACAATGCCTCGTTTACAGACTAAACATTTCTTTGCATCACTGTCGAGAGAAATATCAAATTCCGTTCCATTATGTTGCACCCAGATTTTCCCATCCTTGATATCTAAATGTACTACACAGCCATAGATATGACGATGATTGCGCCAACCGATATGGACTACACGATTATTGAGGAGCACTTTATCAATTTTTATTTGAACTCTACGTCATAACCATCAACTAAAAAAGGGTTAGCCATCAGATGGGAAATATTCCCGCGTTAGCTAACCCTTGGATTGCATGGAATGAAATATAGTCAATCAAATTAAGAATGACACGGCTTGAAGACAATACATAGCACCACCCCGTCTAGGCAAAGCCTGCCACCCCTCCAAGGGAGAGGAATTACAGATAAAGATTAAAATTCCCCTCCCTTGGAGGGTTACGCCGCAGGCGGGGGGCAAGTGCTTTTAATGTGCCAAAATAATTTTAAATGACTATAGTAATAATCAGATAGTGAGAAAATAGTAGATTGTACAATTCCTTTAAAATTTTAAGTTATAGACCTAATAGCCAAACTTAATTAACTCACCTTACGCAGATAGAAGATCTGCCCTCATCCCCCAGCCCCTTCTCCCAGAGCGGGAGAAGGGGAGCAAGAGCCATTTTTAGCTTTTTCCTTGTTCCAGGGGCTAGGGGTGAGGTTCTTATAACCTTCTGCGTAACATGAGTTAATTAACAAGTTAAAAATGCTATAAAGCACAACTATCTATTTACTTGCTATTTATAATTACTATTTATCTTGAGACATTGAGCTACTACTTAACTTCAGAAGATAGCGCTTTTGGTTCGGTTATCACTGCTTGATCCACTTTCGAGACTGGCTCTGAATGCAAACGACTCTGCAACTGTTCCCAGAAATAATTCGAGACCGCAGGCTTTATCGGAGTAGCTTCAAGGGATGGAGCAGGCTTAGCTACAGGAGGGGTAGCCACAGGTTGAGGTTGAGCCGCTTTTTCTCGGGCTGGGCTGACCACAGGAGGCACTGGTTTTGATGCCGGAGCAAAATCAGTAGGCTGCTCCACCTTTAAATCTAGCTTAGGCTGGGTGGTCAAAACTGGGGCAGCTTTGATTTCAGGGCTAGGCTTTTGCTCTGGTGTGGGCGCAGCTTTAACTGTAACTGGGGCAGGAGTTGCTTTAGCTTCTTCTACTTTTTTAGGACTAACTGAAGGCACATTAATAGCAGGTTGCTTAGCAGGTTTAACTTCAGCTTCCTCCTTCGGCTCAGGTTGAGTCACAACTGAAGTAGCTTTAATCGGTGTTGGGGCTTTCTCCACAGCTTTAATTGTCGGCTTAGCCACAGGAACAACCTCTGCTGTGGGCTTAGCTTCAGGGGATGGCTTATATATAATCACTTTCTTGCGTGGGGTTGCCGTCGGCTCAGGGCTGGGTTGTTTAACCGGCGCTTCTTTAGTCTGAGTTATAGGACTAGCTTTAGTAGTGACTACGGGTACAACCACTGGTGCTGGTGACGCAACAGGAGCCACCACACTAGTCGGACTAGTTACGGCATTTTGTTCTGGTGTATTAACCGCACTCGGAGCCACTGGGGAGGGTGCTACTGCTGGACTGGCTATGGGACTAGGTGTAGGGCTAGGTGTGGGCGTAGGCGGCACATAGTCAGGATTCACAATCCCTTCAATATCGGTAATAGCTTCATCCCGCATTAGCTTAGCCAAAGTATCTTTACCATTGGGCTGATAGTTCACCAGATGGGCCGAACTATTAAAAGCATTGGGAATGGTCACGCCGTTGGTATCAATCAACTCTAACTTGACCCAATTTTGTCCCGTCCGGAACCCTTGCAAATAAACCGGTTGCCATTGATCAAACGTAAATGTTTGCCCGTTGATCGTAGCTCTAACCTGCCAGTCACCGACTTTACTATCGGTTTGGGCCGCAAGGTGCAACGGCGCATTATGTAGATAAAAATCCAACATGATTGGCTCTGCGCCATAGGTTCCCACGGGACGGCTATAGGTCAACAGCGGCAACTTAGGATCAGGGGTATTTTCATTGGTCTTAGTCAGCACATGGAAGGTTAGCTGAGCATAAGCACCGTTGTTCTTGAAACTTTCGTGCCAAGGACGGGACGCAAAAGCCCGCAGTGTATGAGTCCCAGGGGTAAGATGATCAAATACGATGGGCTGATTGATGTCGTATAACGCCTGATACTCTTGGCTATCAAGGGCTACATGAATATGGGGGCCTAAACCCAAATTTGCCGCCTTAAAAATAGGCAGATTTTGAATGGCAAACTTAACTGAAACTTGGTTATCGGCTAGGACTTCATCGGACTGCGGACTAAGAATTGATAACTGCGGCTCATATTTTTCCATCTGCCGCCCTAACTTTTGAATCGACAATGGTGGCGCAACTTCACTAACCTTAGGGGCTGTGGTTGCCGACGGGGCTGTGGTCTTAGGTTCAGGATCACCACAAGCGGTTAAATAAAACGCAAGGGCGATAGCCACCAGCAGACTAACCCATTTGCGCCAGGGTCGGGGTGACTGAGTAGCCTTTAGCTTCTGGTTTGGTTCGTTGGGATTGGTAATCGCCCGCATAAGATAAGTCCAGTATTTAAATCCAGAGTTAATAATAGTTAATAATATTGATGGTTAATTCAGCTTGATGGTTAATTCAGCATTAATTGCGTCGTATACAGCCAAATCTTACCGAAAAACGGCGGCAAAGCCACCATAGCCACTACAATTAACCACAAGAATTGATCACAACCAGAACTGTTTGGATTTTACTAGAAACCCTATGACTAGCTCCAATCGCTTACCCGTCTCTTTGGCAAACGCTTTCAGCCGTGGTTGCGCCCTGAAAATCATCAGCGGCATCCAGAATTTTGATGCCCAAAATGTGCAAATGGTAGTCCGCGCCGCTGAATTGGGTGGAGCCACCTTTGTGGACATTGCCGCAGATGCAACGCTCATTGCTTTGGCTAAGGCTAATAGTAGCTTACCAGTGTGTGTCTCAGCAGTGGAACCCTCTCAACTCGCCGCAGCGGTGGCCCAAGGTGCTGATTTAGTCGAAATTGGCAACTATGACCGTTTTTATGCCCAAGGCAAGTTTTTCACGGCAGACGAAGTACTAGAAATTACCCGCCAAACTCGCGCTTTATTGCCCCATACTGCCCTGTCGGTGACTGTGCCCCATATCTTGCCTTTGGATCAACAGGTGGCTTTGGCAGAACAGTTGGTAGCCATTGGTGCTGACATCATTCAAACCGAAGGTAGTACCAGTGCGGCTCCAACCCATAGCGGTGTGTTGGGGCTGATCGAAAAAGCGGCTCCCACCTTGGCTGCTGCCCATGCCATTAGTCGGGCGGTCAATGTGCCTGTATTGTGCGCCTCTGGTTTAACTGATGTGACAGCACCGATGGCGATCGCGGCTGGGGCGGCTGGGGTTGGCGTTGGTTCAGCGGTCAACCAGTTGACGGATCTGGTGGCGATGATTGCCGTAGTCCGTAGTTTGCGCGAATCTCTGGCAGCTAATGTAGCCAAAGTTGCAAAGTAATTTAACAGTAATAGAGCTTAGGCAGAAGTTGCTAAGACCCTCACCCCTGGCCCCTCGCCCTCTTTGGGAGAGGGGAAAAAGAAAGTTGTATGACTCTCCTTCTCCCAGCAGCGGGAAAAGGGGTTAGGGGATGAGGGTGATTTGAGCTTTACAGAAGAGTTAAGGAGCCACACCCACGAGTTTAGAGCTATAAACCCACACCTTTTCAGCCCGCTCGTCATCTCTGGCTTGGGGCGAAACGGTTTGCACAAAAGACTTGCGATCTTTCTTCTGGCGGTTACCCCAACTCCAATAAGCCCCAGACTGTTTGTATTCTGGATCCGCCACAATCATGGCCAAACGCTCGCCAGCTAGTTGTTGGGAAACATAGCCACCGGTGATATTTTTTTGGAACCAAGGGAAAATCGTTTGGAATAAAGGATAGTGATTGCGGAACAGCGGCGTATCAGCCACACAGCCCGGATAAAAAGAAGTGAATGTAATTCCGGTAAAGTCATGGTAACGGCGATGCAGTTCCCGCATGGTGAGGATATTACAAACCTTACTTTCTTTGTAGGCGCGGACGGGTTCAAATTCTTTGCCATTGGCCATGGTGATTGGTGCTTTAAAGCCCGTAGCAAAACCTTCCAAATTGCCCAGATCTGGCTGTGGTGGAATCTTACCGCCCAATTCGTCGGGGTTATGGGTCACCGTACCAAGGAGCACCATCCGACGATCTTCATAGGTGGACTTTTGCATATCCGGCAGCAACAACCGACAGAGCAAGAAATGCCCCAAATGGTTGGTGGTCATGGTTAATTCATAGCCTTCGGGGGAAAATAATGGCTCTTTAAGCAGAGGCATATAAATTGCCGCATTACAGACCAAAGCATCCAAAGAACGCCCCAAGGCACGGAAATTAGTGACAAATTGATGCACTGTAGACAGTTTGCCGAGATCGAGATACATCAGGGTGTAATTTTGGGGATCGATGCCCGCAGCCGTGGCGGCCTTTTCGGCCTTGAGCAAATCACGGCAGGCCATCACAACGTGCCAGCCTCTGGCGGCCAGTGACTTAGCGCCATACAGCCCAACCCCCGATGAAGTGCCGGTGATGATTACGGTGGGCTTTTGCTCTTGGTTCATACTTATTTTGCTCTCCTGTGGAAGGGTACTAGCTGTTTATTATGGATCTGACTGTGAATAAGTATGCCGCTAATGTTAAGAATATGCAAAACTTATTAATATTACTTAGGCTATCGACACATTAGCGGATTCGCCCCAAGCAATTACCTAAGTCAAGTAGCAAGCCACCCCATGATTACACCGGTTTGTTGTCATGTTCCATCAGCTTTTAATAAAGTTTCAACCTTCTATATCAGGACAATTCCACTTCACTTAAAATTCAAATCAACTTAAAAATTAATTCACTTCCCATAGGACGTATTATGGAAAACACCACCACACAGTATTTCACGAAAATTAACTGAGGTTTTGTCATGTCGGATCAGTATGCTTACCTGCGCGGCGAATTTGTGCCCCTAGAGCAGGCTAATATTAGTGTTCGTACCCACGCCTTTTTGTATGGTACGGCAGTGTTTGAGGGAATTAAAGCATACTGGCTTCCCGAAGAAAATCGTATGGGTATATTCCGGATGCCCGAACACTACAAGCGTTTGGTGCAAAGTGGCCGTATTTTGCTCTTTAATCCGCCCGTTGATGCCGCCACTATGGGTGATCTCACCGTAGAGTTATTACGCCGTAACCAGTGCCAATCCGCCACTTACATTCGGCCGATTATCTATAAAGCGGACTTACGCATTGGGCCGATTCTGACCGTAAAAGACACTCAAGACGATTTTTGTCTGTTTACCGTACCGATGGATGGCTATCTCAATACCACCCAAGGCATTAGCGTGGGGGTTTCATCGTGGCGGCGACTAGATGACAATGCGATTCCGGCGCGGGCTAAGGTCAGTGGCGCTTATGTCAACACTGCTTTAGCTAAAACCGACGGCTGTGCTTCAGGCTATGACGATGTAGTAGTTTTGACTAATGAAGGTCATGTGGCTGAAGGTAGCGCGATGAATTTATTTTTGGTGCGGGATGGTCAACTTATCACTAGCGCTATTACCGAAAATATCCTTGAAGGCATTACCCGCAGCACTGTGGCCGAGCTAGCCCAAAAGGAACTCGGTTTAACCACGGTTTCTCGCCCCATTGACCGCACCGAATTGTATGTTTGCGAAGAAGCATTTTTTGTGGGCACAGCGACGGAACTTGCCCCAATTACGAGCTTTGATCATCGTCCCGTCGGTGATGGTAAAGTGGGCCCCATTGCCAGCCAATTACGGGATCTTTACACCAAAGCTACCCAAGGATTATTACCAGACTATAGCCATTGGGTCACGCGAGTCTAAGGCATGAGTTGAATTACTGGGAAAGTATATGCTCTGTTATCCTTAGCACTAAAGTGCTTACTACGAGATTCTCAAAGATTGATGAGATTTGTAGTAAGTGCTTTAGCACCATCTCAAAAGAGATTTCAAATAAATTCAAAATTCTCCATAAATTCAATCAACTATAATTCGCAAGAATTAACCCTCCAAAATAACTCCAATTGTCCGATTTAACCGGCGAATAGAATCAATCCTATGCTCAAAACCACTCTCCAACGCGGGCAAGTAATCAGCCTCACCATTACGGATCTCGCGGACAGTGGCGATGGCGTGGGCCGGTATGAGGAGATGGTGGTATTTGTGCCCAATACTGTGCCCCAAGATCGGCTGCAAGTTAAATTAACTCAGGTTAAACCCACCTTTGCCCTGGGCGAGATTCTCAATATCTTACGTCCTTCGCCCTATCGCCTCAGACCGCGCTGTATTGTGGCTGACAAATGCGGTGGCTGCCAGTGGCAAACCGTAGACTATGGCTTACAACTAGAGCATAAACAAAATCAAGTCATTCAAGCACTGCAACGGATTGGCAATTTCAGCCCCGATCATCTCGCCACTGTGATGCAGCCCATTTTGCCCGCCGATGATGATTTGTTTTATCGCAACAAAGCCACCTATCCCCTGCGATTAGCCACTGATGGCAAAGTGAAAGCTGGCTACTATCAGAAAGGTTCCCATAAATTAATTAATCTCAATCAATGCCCTGTGCAAGATCAGCGCCTTGATCCATTTTTAGCCGAAGTGAAATTTGATATAGAAAGGCGGGGATGGACAATTTATAACGAAATCACCCATGAAGGAGCCTTACGTCATTTAGGGTTACGCATTGGGCGCAGAACCGGAGAAGTGCTTTTAACCCTAGTCAGTAAAGAACGCAATTTACCAGAATTAGCCACTCAAGCGGAACTATGGCAGCAGCGGTATCCTAATTTAGTTGGCGTTTTACTGAATCATCAACCGCAGAAATCTAATGTGATTTTTGGCAAAGAGACTCTATGTATTACGGGACGGGATTATCTCGTGGAAGAGTTTGCGGGGTTAACTTTCCATTTGCGTGGCGATACATTCTTTCAAGTATATACCGAACAAGCAGAAAAGATGGTTTATCTGTTGCGGGATCGCCTAGCTCTGACTGGTAAAGAAATATTATTAGATGCTTATGGCGGTATTGGTACTCTGGCGCTGCCTTTAGCTCAGTATGTTGGGCAAGTGATTGCGATGGAAATTCAACCCCAAGCTACGGCTCAAGCGGAACGGAATGCTCAGCTTAATGACATCAATAACGCGACATTTTACACCGGCAAAGTAGAAGAGTTACTTTCTGAATTAACGGCGCGTCCTGATGTGGTGATTCTTGATCCACCTCGTAAAGGCTGTGAAAGCAAAGTAATTTCCTATTTACGGGAGTATGCACCGCCGCGAATTGTTTATGTGAGTTGCAATGCGGCAACCCAAGCCCGTGATTTAGAGCGGTTTTGTGCCGATGGATTGTATAAATTAGTGCAAGTACAACCGATTGATTTTTTCCCGCAAACCAGCCATGTGGAATCTGTCGCTTTCCTAAATCTGGAAACTTAGTACAGGATTTAGCTTAAATGGTAGTGATGCAAAGTAATGTTTAGGCTGTAATCAAGGTCTTGTAATGATTTAAGAAGTACCAAATAGCGCCAATATGATTTTTCAACTTCTTGGAGAAAGATAATGTCTTCCAGAAGTGTTGACAGATAGAAAGAGGGGAGCATCTCAATCAGGTGTTAAGTATAAATGCCTAGAAAGGAAAGATGGGATAATAGCCAAAAGTAACTCGCTCCAAGCAAATGCCCCCAGAAGAAAAAGCCATACTAGAAGCCTGTACCAGAGAGAGCGCCGAAATCCTGTATCGCAATGCAGTAGAGAAAGATGCCGAGGAACTAAAAACGTTAGAAGGTATCGAAATAGCAGTGCGAGAGCAAATGCTAGAGAACGTCAGCCCAAACGTGGGAATTTTTTTGTCGAAAAAAGCAGTGGGATAAAAGCAGGGAAAGAGCGAAAAGTGGAAAGCTGCATCGGTGAACTGAAACTGAAGAGCAAGTAAGCGAAGAAATTGCAAGTAAAAGTAAGATTGCGAACCGAGAAAGAAAAAAAGTGTGAGTGGAAAGACTACAAAGCTGTAAACACTCAAGGGACTATCGGCGCTTATTTTCTCAATAATCAAGGTTTGGTTGATTGGGTACAAAAACAACCATTAGCCGAAATATTCTCTTGTCTTGGCGATGGATATGACGGCATCTGGAATTTATTTACAGCCATAGCGCCTTCAGGGCAAAGATTGGAAATACTCGATTGGTATCATTTGAAAGAACATCTTTATCATGTTGGTGGTTCTTTGCGTCGTCTAGCTAAGGCTGAAGATTTACTGTTGTCTTGGCGATGTTGCGGCGACTATGACTCTATGCGCAAACTGTAAATTCAAACGGGCTATCAATTTTCTCGATTATTTACGCAATCATCGTCATCGCATTCCTGAGTATGGTTATAAAAAAGCAACAGGGGCTTACTATTGGCTCTGGCTCTGTGGAATCAACGGTTAAGCAGATTGGTCGTCGAGTCAAAATTTCTGGCGCTCAGTGGCATAAGTCCAATGTTGCTCAAGTTTTGAATCATCTTGGTTTTCAAGAATCGTTGCGCTTATCTCAATGACTATTTCTATTCCCATAAGTACATTTACTCACTCCCTAATTGAGATGCTCCCCATCACAAACTTGCAACTCTATGCACTTCTTACTAGATGACGGCAAAAAAAATATTAATTAATGGGTATGATTACTAAATAGCTGCGTTGTATTTGCTGATATTTTATAGTTTTATGCATGAATCGCCCTCAGAACATGATGAATCTTGGGATCAAGTCGCGGCTAAAATTGAGTCTGAACTGGCAGAAACAACCCAAATCTTGCAGGATATGCAAGCCAGATTTAATGCCGTCAAGACAGCTATGGGTGAACAGGAGCCACTCACCCAAGAATATCACCAGCGTTTAGAAACTTTGGCGCAAACTCCTGAAGGCATTAGCCGTGAGGCTTTAATCCATGATCTCGCAATAGTTCAGGAACGCTTAGCCGCAATTCGCGTTACCCTAGAAAGTCAACTATTTTCGGTGCGCGACTTGGGACCAATATTTTGGCAGGTGGCAAGGTTTGTGGGTTTGGGCATTGTAATTGGGGCGATATTGCGCGGGTTTGTTCCCTAATTATTAATTCTCTAATTAAAAACTTTAAAAGCTGTACTGACCCCAAACATTTTATGGCTATATGACCTGTTTAGGAGCAATTTTCAACTGTCGCCCGCGCCAAGTCCAGCCTATACCAGTTTCGGTTTTGATAATGGAAACAATTGAAATTGCACTCACTAATAAACCACCTAACCAGCCTAAAACTAACCAAATACCATAAGGTAAACGGAACTGTGTAGCAGTCCAAATTCGTAAGGCTAAATGGAGCAATAATGGTAGGGATAAGCCAGCCATGAAGATAGTTTTGAGCATGGTCGATAAATTAGTGATGGGTGAATTAGTGATGGCGAGCCAGCCCCCTAAAGGTAGCAACCACGGCAATGTAAATACGAGAAACACCACAAAACTGGCATAAAGACTTTGCCCAACTTTGCGCCCCGTTCCCATGTGGAAGTTTTTCGTCCAACCTTCCCATAGTCCGGCAAAGTTCTGATACATCCGCACAAATACCATCTCAAAACCCGCCATACAAAATAACTTTAGTCCAGCCTTTTTGATTTGCCGTGCTAAAGCCACATCTTCGACTAAGTTATCTGCTACGCCGCTATGTCCACCAATTTGTGCGTAAGCTGAACGCCGAAATAACATAAACGGGCCAGCCGCAAAAGCAGTTTGGCTCTGGGGACAATTCACTTCATCATAACGGAAGCCTACCGCCAATAATGCCATCATAATTGGTTGCACAAGCCATTCCGACCAGCAACCACAGCGCACCTCTGGTAACACTGTCAATAAATCGATTTGCTTCTGTTCCATTGCTGCGACTGCTTTAGCCACAGCATCCGCTCCTAAACGCACATCCGCATCAATAAATAGCACGTAATCGCCAGTAATGATTTTCTCAACCTGAGCGCAAGCCCAATTTTTGCCTAACCACAGTTCTCCTGCTGGTCTGGCTGGGGAAGTTAAGACCAACAAGCGATGATCTTCTTGAGCTAGGGCATCACATAAAACCCGCGTTTGATCCTCTGAACCATCATCTACGGCAATTACCTGTAATGCCATACCCATCGGTAATTGACTGGCTAATACAGACCGCAAACAATCTTCAATATTAATCCCTTCGTTATAGGCGGGAATCACTACCGAAACCAAAACCGATTCACCTTGCCAATGGGCAATAGATGCTAATAATGGAGCCGAACTCAACGAAATTGCCAACCGTCGCCATAATTCGGCAACAGCGATCAAAGAGGCGATACCGCTAGCAATTAAGATTAATAAACCGATCAGCATCCGTATTACCTAAGGAAAAATTTATAATCCAACTCTCTAGCAGTGTACATTAACCGGCTGATCTAGAAAGTGAAGCGCATTCCTCTAAACCTTGAATTTGCACCATCAATTTTCCATGCCTAAGCCATCGCAGTCAGCCACTAGCAGGTGTTGCTGATTGGGGCAAATACGATACAACTTATTGCCGATGATATATTTTCTAGGGCAAAGTGGCAAAATAACCATAGTCCATCCCACAGATTTTAATCCCTAGAATAATATTCACGGATTCGGTAAAGGAGTTGTCCCATGTCTCTTAAAGCAGGAAAAGAAGCCCTTTTACGCAAGCGTTATGCCGAAGCGATCGCCCTCCTGCTGGAATATTGTGCTGATCATCCTGACCCTACCGCCAAAGACTATGTGCAGGCGCAAATCTGGCTCGTCTCTGCTTATAAAAAAACCGGACGGGATGATAAGTCCATTACAATTTGCGAAAATTTACAGAATTATGCCGATCCCCAGTTACAGGAGTGGGCGGCAAAATCTATTGTCTCTTTAAGGCGCAGTTTGGTTAGCCCCAAAAACGTCGAGGCTTTTCGCAATGTCATCGAAGCCAATCAAGAAGTCGAATCCTTAGCGCAGTCCCAGTCCCGTCGCTATCACAAACGCCCCGTCACCGTAGCCATGCCCCAAGGGGAGCAATATGGACTGATCGCAGCCATGACAATTACGCTGCTGACATTGCTGGGGTTGATTTTGTTGGGTTGGATTGGGGTGGTGAGTTTAGTCTCGATTAATCTGACGGATCGCTGGTGGGCGGTGATTGGTTGGGGCACGCTGTTGATTAGCTTGGTGGTGTTTTTTATGTCCCCGTGGTTGATTGACATTACCCAGCGCCAATATCAACGCACTCAGTGGATTACCCTCGCCGATCTCGAACCCCACAGCGCCGAAGCGGTGACAGTGATCGAGCAGTTTTGTGAAAAACATCAGATGGATGTGCCCCGTTTAGGTTTGATTGATGATGATACCCCAGTAATTTTTACCTATGGCATATTGCGTAACTCGGTGCGGATCGTCGCTAGTCGTGGCTTGATTAATTTGCTTGATGATGATGAAATTGCCGCCGTGTATGGCTATCAGTTGGGACAAATCTATTACCGCACCTATGGCATTTTGACCTTTGGCTCTGCGCCGATTCAGATTTTATACTGGATTTATGTGGCATTTAGTCGCCTCAGTTATCGCGCTAAATTTGCTAAAGAAGCTTGGCAAGGGGCGGCTATGTTTTCTAATTTGGTCTATCGCCTCAGCACTTATTTACTATTTTTCTTGTCGCGCCGCAGTGCCTATGCCTGTGATCACTTTGCCACCAGCTTAACCGGTAACCCCAATGCTGTCAGTCGCGCCTTGACTAAAATTGCACGGGGACTATTGCCTTACACTTCGGCCGCTAGTTTAGGGCAATCACTGTTAGCCCCACCGTCCCAAAACCCGAACCGCTTGTTAGAGTCGAGCCGTGCCATCGGTTTCTGTGACTACACCACAACTATGGCCACAGGCATTGCCTTTAATGTGATGTACAGCGGCCAAAGCACGCAAAATCTCTATGAAGTTTTTCTATGGGAATTAGGCAACCCTTGGGCGAACTGGTTGCAATGTCATTCTAGCCATCCTTTGCTAGCCAAGCGTATGGCTATCCTAGCTAACTATTGCAAACAATTGGGCTTACAAACAGAATATGATTTTGCCGAACTCATCAAACAAAGCAAACGCCTTGACAAAACCAAGCTATACCGCAACTTCGGACGGGATTGGTTAATTCAAATTGCGCCATTTTTGGGACTGGTGCTGGGCTTGGTGGGTGCTTATGCCTTGGAGTGGCTCTATAACCGTTGGCTCGTGTGGAGCTTAGCCATGATTGGTTTGGGCTTGGGTTGGATGTTTCAGGGCAGCTTGCGTTATCCCGACTTTCGCCGCGTCACCGATACGGATCTCGTCAGCCTGTTGCTTGACCCCTATGCTAGTTTCGTCAAAGGTTTACCGGTGCAAATTGCGGGGGAAATTCTCAATTACAACAGCGATGCTTGGGCGGGTTATGTGCTGAAAATTGAAGATCAAGGGGGCATGATGTATCTGCATTATTTGCCTAACCCCAAGCAATTATTAATCGACCCACTGCTAAGTTTAGAAAAAATGGAACGTTTAGTCGATCAATCCGTCTTAGTTACTGGGTGGTTCCGTCACGGCAACTTACCGATGATTGATGTCTCCACCGTGCAGCCAATTTTAACCGAAGAATTTTTGGCTAAATCTTCCCTCAATAGTCAGCACCAGTTTTGGAATAACCTCACCAGTTCTCTACTAGTAATGGCCGGTGTATTATTGCTGCTCTTGACTGTTAGATTGTGGTAGGCAAATCTAATCCCACAGAATTATCTCGCAGACTCTTCCATTATTCACTAAATGCTAAAAGCATCCTAAACCCCTTGATTATGGAGAGGTTCAATTCCCATGGCCATGAAAAAAAATTTTACTTATCCACGATTATCACTGCTTTCGCTAAGGGGGAGCAAGTTTAATCAGCCCCTCGCTTTTGTGATTACTTTCTTGCTGTCAGCATTATTAGCCGTTGCTTGCCAAGGTACTTTCCTTGCTGGCATGGCTCAAGGGCAAACCATTACGAGTGCCAAAATTCAAGATATTGTTGATGGCACAGAAGTTTACATCCAAAACCGCTTAGCTAAGGTTCAAGATACCGCTCGTAATAACCAGAGAGTTCGCACCGGCAATGCCAGAACTGAATTATTATTGAATAATAAAGCTGTGATTCGGCTGGCTAAAAATTCTGCCTTAACCGTTGGGCAATGCGCTAACCTTGCTAAAGGTTCCCTAATGATTAGCGGTAAAGTGAATGGTTGCACCACTAACATCACCACTGGGGTACGCGGTACAACCTATGTGATTGGCATTAATGATGATGGCAAAGAAGAAGTGCAGGTTCTAGAAGGTGAAGTGGCTGTCATCCGTGAAGATAAAGTCAGTGCTTTGAATAATTCGCCATTGGCTACTACAGAAACCTTTGATTTTAGTGATCCCACAACTAAAGACAAGCAATTTACTTCTGGGCCATCTTTACCGCCGAATATTACAGTAAATAATCGTCCCACCTTGCCCAATAGCTACGGCGATTTATTCCCTAAAGCTAATCAGGATCGCTCCAATGGAATATTACCTAGGGATGATCGAGGTGTGATTTTAGAAACCCGTAACCTCAGCCGTGAAGTGATCTTAAAAGCTGGTCAAAAAGTGGAATTAGACGTAGCCGGTGGCATTTTAAGCGCAATTCAGACCATGAGCCAGAAGGATTTTGAGCAAGTACTCCAAGGGAATCTTTTCCAAGGTTTCCAGAATCAAATTCCGGGAATTGATAAAGTGCGTGACACATTCCAAAATCTCTTCCCTGGTGCTGATTTCCCGATTTCTCTGCCTCGGATTCCTACGCCTAATTTACCAAGTCTACCCAGTTTACCCAGTCTTCCTTTCTAGGCTGACGACTATATCAGGACTTGGAGCCACCATAAAGATTAAGCCCTAATCTGGCCTAAGTCCTGATTATTGGATGATTAAAAATGTGATAATCTTGGCTGTGGGTTATTTTTTTTATATTTCTTGTCACTTATTCAGCTTTTATTTACCATTTATTTAAATAAAAACTTGATTGGTTCTAGAAGTTTACCTATAATGTAATGCCTGTGTTGGTAACGCACGGTGATCAAATTACTAGATGCCCCATCATGGTAATTCGGTCTGTGGATCGGCTCGTTAGGTAACAACTTAAATTAATTGCAAAATTACTTGCAGAATTAACTACAACCCTGGGTTGGCTGACAGGTAAAGCAAACGACTCATAATCGTTGATATGTCGGTTCGATTCCGACACCCAGGATAGCTCAACTCTATGTGTTGGTATGTCATCTTTTTGATTTGCCAATGGGAACAAAGGACTTACTCAGAGCCACCGATCAGCTAGAGGTAATTATCATGGGTTGTCCCCATGCCAAAACCTTAACTATGGTTGCTCCTAACTCATGTTACGCAGAAGGTTATAAGACCCTCACCCCTAGCCCCTCTCCCAAAAAGGGAGAGGGGAACAAGGAAAAAGCTAAAAATGTCTCTTGCTCCCCTTCTCCCGCTCTGGGAGAAGGGGCTGGGGGATGAGGGCAGATTTTCTATCTGCGTAAGGTGAGTAAT
>JBAXSK010000073.1:0-15995 GCA_037130765.1 Pseudanabaena sp. ELA607 | reverse complement strand
GCTATGCCATGACGGAAATTCCCCTAGTAGCCAAGGCGATTGAACTGAAGTCCAGTCAGTTTTGTGGGGAGATTACCACCGATGCCAATTTAGCTGAATTTGTTGGCTATCAAGCACAGCAAATTAGGCAACATCTAGTAACTGTAGTCCAGTTTCAGCAGGCAGCATTGGGGATTTTGTCTTTACAATGGCAAACTCAAGGGGCGATTAGCTTAGAAGAAGCCTTGGTAATCAATCAATGCACTGAAGAGATGGCTATATCTTTAGCTTTAATTCATTGCGATCCTAATTTATCAGCCTAAATTTAGCTGCTGTTAATTTGCCGTGCCAGAAATGGGTTGTATTAGTGTTAGGACTTACGCAAAACCCAAATTGCCCTCATCCCCCAACCCCTTCTCCCAGAAGGGGAGTAAGATTAATTTCTTGTTCTCCTCTCCCATTTTGGGACAAGGGCTAGGGGTGAGGGTCTTAGAACTTTCTATGTAACTCCTAAGTGTTTTTAACCATAGATGATAAATTCATTATTAAGGCTAAAGCTCTAACTATAGTTTTGTAATTTGGTGACAGCTTTGATCCATAATTTAGATGCCTTAATTATTCATTATTTACACCTAAATTTTAATCAATCTTAATTGATTCTAACTTAAGTTTTAGATTTGTGAAAAACTTAATCTATAATTTATATTAAAGAGGATATACATTAGCTATACTCACCAGTCATAGTATGAAAACGCAATATGTTATCCTTTAACTGCCCAAAATCAAATTATTCTTGAGCATTTAACTATTTGCGGAAAGACCATGATGGCGCAGCTAAACTACGAAACTCTATTAGCCACAGCGATTACTATTGCAACTAAAGCCCACCAAGGACAAACCGATAAGGCGGGGCAGCCTTATATTCAGCATCCTCTGACGGTCATGGAGCGCGTGGACTCCCCTGAAGCAAAAATTGTCGCGGTGTTACACGATACCATCGAAGATTCTGAAGTTACTATAGAAGATTTAATTCAGGCAGGCTTTACATCAGAAATTATTGACGCGGTGCAGGCAATAACTAAGTGTCCTCATGAGTCCTATGAAGAATATTTAGATCGCGTGATGTCTAATCCATTGGCGATGACCGTAAAAATTGCAGATGTATCGCACAATATGGATTTAAGCCGCATTGGGAATCCCACTGATGTCGATTATCAAAGATTAGCTCGCTATGAAGTGGTGTTGCAAAGACTCAGAGCAGCTCAGGATTGGCAGCTAGGGCGATCGGTTTATTGAGGTTTTTCCATTAGGGCGAGTTCTATTTAGTGACAGCCAATTCCATTAATATTGAGTTATAATTTAGCCTCAATGGACGTGATGAGCAAGCATTGATGCCTATTCCGCAACATTATTCTGATTCATATCTGTATAATACCAGCAGGCTACAAACTGTTAATCATCGCTTCAGCATGAGTAATAGCATAGCCATAAAACAAACAATCAACGGCTAAATTTTTATGCTCTTTGTACAAAAAGTCTCGGGCACTTTGGATGTTACTCCATGCCGCCCAAAAACATTTTTGATTCACAACACACATACTAACTACCTTAGGCATCCGGCTTATGCACTAATTATGCACTAATTATGCACTAATAACAACTTGAAATATATTAGCAAACGATACTATAACGAATTTGATTTGCACTAGTTATACTATAAATCAGGTAAGACGACTAATTCACAAGATCTGATTTAAGTCCGCCACTGGAGTAAATTTGAGCAGATTTGAGCAGATATTTACTAGCGACATTACTTTTCAGCCGCCAATCTTCATAAAATATGTCTTAGAGAATTTCCACAGAGTTAGCATTGGCGATTAAACTGGACTATGTACCGTTTTTCCCACTAACCTGCAATGTCTGCATCTGTCTCTGTGCGCGAATTACCCATCTTCCCCCTACCAGAAATGGTATTATTTCCCGGTCAGCCTTTGCCGTTGCATATTTTCGAGTACCGCTATCGCATGATGATCAACACAGTCATGGAAGATGATGGCTGTTTTGGCGTGTTGATGTGGGACTCTGAAGCCGGTAAGCCCGCTAACATTGGTTGCAGTGCCAAGATTACCAAGTGCCACCGCCTGCCCGATGATCGCTTTAAAATTGCCACCACGGGGGAAAAGCGCTTTCGCATTATTGAATATGTCCGCCATACACCGTTTCGGGTGGGTTTAGTCGAATGGCTCGAAGACGAGTCAGCCCATGAAATGCCCTACTTACTCGCCGCCGAGGTCAGGGAATTATTGCAAGATGTGGTGCGTCTATCCCAAAAATTAACCGAACAAGAAATTGAACTGCCCCCAATCCCCCGTAATCCCTTAGATTTGTCCTATTGGGTGGCTAGTAATTTTCAAGGAGCCAGTGATGAGCAGCAATCTTTGCTAGAAACTAGAGACACAGCGGCTCGCTTGAAGCGCGAAGCAGAAATCTTGACCTCAACCCGCAGCCAACTAGCAGCCCGCACCATGCTGAAGGAAGCTTTCAAAGATTAATCACGATTCCTTAACGAACATCAGCAATTCCCATTGCATTCTAGTGCCACGTAGTTATTAGCTTAGAGTCAGGAGCAAGTATGGATATTGGTATCCCCCGTGAGATTAAAAATCAAGAATTTCGAGTGGGCCTGACCCCAGCAGCAGTGGCGCAACTGGTGCAGCGAGGACACAGCATTTATGTTGAAACTTCTGCTGGGGTGGGTTCTGGTTTTAGTGATGAAATGTATTTAAGTGCTGGGGCGGCAATTGTCGCGACCGCAGCGGAAGTATACCAGCGGGATATGGTGGTTAAAGTCAAGGAACCATTACCGGCGGAATATAGTTTGCTCCATCCCGATCTGTTGTTGTTCACTTATCTACACCTCGCCGCCGATCGAGATTTAACTGTAGCTTTGCTCAAATCGGGCGCTACCTGCATTGCCTATGAAACTGTGCAAACCACTACGGGACAACTGCCTTTATTAACTCCTATGAGTTTAATTGCGGGGCGATTGTCGGTGCAATTCGGGGCCCATTTCTTAACTAAGCAACAGGGGGGCAGTGGGGTTTTACTCGGCGGTGTGGTGGGAGTCCGCCCCGGACGGGTGGTGGTCTTAGGTGGCGGCGTGGTTGGCACAGAAGCCGCACGCATGGCTATTGGATTAGGGGCACGGGTGCAGATTCTCGATGTCAATTTACAGCGTTTGTCGGAATTAGAAGTAATGTTTGGTTCTAGGGCAGAGTTACTTTATAGCAATCCGAGCACTATTGCCGAAGCGGTCAAAGATGCGGATTTGCTCATTGGTGCAGTATTAGTGACCGGAGCGAAAGCCCCTCAGTTAGTCAAACGGAACTTAGTGCAGCAGATGCGTCCGGGTAGTGTGATTGTTGATGTGGCGGTGGATCAAGGCGGCTGTATTGAAACGGTGCGCACCACATCGCACACTAGCCCAATTCACTTAGATGAAGGAGTATTACATTATGGCGTGCCCAATATGCCGGGGGCTGTGCCTTGGACTGCGACCCAAGCTTTAGTTAATGCGACATTTCCCTATGTGATGGAATTAGCTGATCATGGCATTGCGGCACTGAAACGTAGTCCGGCTTTAGCCCAAGGGCTGAATGTGGCAGCAGGGCGGTTGTGTTATCCGGCTGTATTAGAGGCTTTTCCTGATTTAACGTGAGTACGAGGAATTAAAAACAGGCATAAGGAAGAGCAGACAAGTTTTTGAAGGAAAGCTCTAAAGCAGGTTTAGTTTGGCGATAGGTATAGGCAATCAAGCCTGAGAGGACATTAATCAAGAAATGGAGCAAACTGCGGTGTTGGGAATGTTCAATCTGGCAAATATTTTTTCGTTGATCATTGACAGACTCGATAATTGCTCCCTCCCGCAGCAGGATTCGATCCATCATTTTGACCAAACAATTCTTCATATTTTTCTAGCGCTTGGGAATCAGTTATAAAACCTGGGCATAAAGCTGGTCTGATGCTTTTCTTTTACTTCTATCTAACGCCTCGAACTACTCATTATTTTAGTTCTCTAAATCTCTAATACGATGCTTAGCCCGATGATATAAATATCGCAAACCCTGATGGCGAGCATATTTCGCAGCCATCCGAAATTCCCCCAGAGCTTCTTTGCGCCGCCCTAGCAATGCAAATACTTGTCCGCGATTAAAATATGCCTGAGCAAAATCATTTTTGAGACGAATCGCCTGATTATAGTCAGCTAATGCCCCAGTTTTGTCCCCTAGATAAACTTTCGCTAAACCGCGATTATTGTAAGCAGCGGCATAGTCAGACCTAAGACGAATTGCTTCGCTATAATGATTTGCTGCCCCTTGGTAATCATTAAGATTGTGTTTGGCTAAGCCCAGATTAAAAAACTTTTCAGCTTGCTGATAGCGGGTCAGTGTTGCTGTGGGTGGTTTCGTTGGTTTAGGCGAAACAGAAGATGGTGTTCTATTCCCCAATAACTTAGTAAATAAATTAATGGGAATACCTCCTTGGAGTGCCCCTTCACCATCAGTAATGCCATGAATCGCAATTAATTTTCCATCACGATTGATCACCGGCCCGCCACTCATGCCATTCTTAGTTTGGTTGCTATAAAGTAATTGATAACCATCAGCTAAAGGCTTAGGCAAAATACTATTTACATTACCTTTGATGAAAGTAAAAGCAGTCCCTAGACCTGCATCAGGCTGGGGAAAACCCGCCACAAACATCCCTTGACCAATCGCAATCTGTTTTGGATCACCAAGTTCGATAATGGCATATTTATTAGCACTCCGAAATTGCAACACAGCTAAGTCTAGACTGCCTAATTGCCGCACAGATTGGGGAATAATAGAATAGATTTTACCATCGGGAGCAATCACATTAATATTATTTTCAGCAATATCTTTAATCACATGGTTGGCAGTTAGTACGGTGTAAATATCATTATTCCGTTTAATTAATGTGCCGGAACCATTACCGTCAGGAATCTTGATCATTAATGTAACGGATTGAGCTACCTGAGCCACTTTTTCATTGGATAAGGCGACGGCATGGGGCGGCTGGACAATTGTCGGTATTGCCGTCAATCCCATGACACTAATACCCACGATACTCAAATTCAATACACTAGCTCCTAGCCAAGCAGAATAAGTCATAGTTTTTAACCAAGTTAACCACAAGTTAATCACAAGAGAAACTGGACAAAATCATGTCCCAATCATGCCTAAAATCAGGTTGGAACAAATTAATTACTGAAACCGTCACTAAAATCAATCATATTGACCGTATTTTATAATTCATTATGTATGGTGAATTATAAAAGCAGTTTGCCTGTAAATTATTTATCTATAAATCGTAACTCTATATTGATTTTAATCTATTTTAGGATAACCAACCAATAAAAATTATTTATTACTTTTAAATGAATTAATAAGTAGTAAATTACAGCTTTTATTATTTAAACTAAAGTTATATTAGGCTATCATGATAAGTTATGGTAAATTTGCCACCAAGAGTTTTACACCCACCAGCTATGACTATGAAACAAGTTAATTGCCGCGTTAATCACTTACTGATCCTGACTTTACCGATGATTGTGTTCAGCAGCCAAAGTTCCGCTTTAGCTCAATCTGCTAATCAATCAATTACTCAGGTTAATGCTTCTTTTATTTGTGTTAAAGCGGCTAATAAATGGACCACAGTGGTACAGACAACCAGCCGCCCTAACGAAAATGTGGCTTTTATTGTTTGGGAATCTAATGCTTTTGCTACAGCGCGATTGAACAATAAAAGTTATGACAATCAGAATCGCTGTCAATTAGTTTCTACCCGACTCAATTCGCTATTTCAGAAAGGACAATTAGAGTTTATTACTTCAGGAACCGTTGGCGGACAACCGGTTATTTGTGGCACGCGCTCTAATAAAGAATCCTGTACCCCTGACAATATCATTTTCACCCTTCGGAAAAGTGATCAAGCCAATGCGATCATTAAGCAATTTTATGATTTGCAGAGGGGTTTGAGTAATCAGCCAATTTACCAAACTAAGCGAGTACCTTCTCACATCAACATGAGAGAGGTCATTCTGCGTGCGCCGCAACTGTCTAAGGCTAAGTAATTAATATCTAGGTTTTATGGAGTTAGGTTTACAAGTCCATAAAATCTCTTTAAATCTGGGCAATTTATGCGCTATCTACTTAAATCCTCTTTAAGGTAAAGTACCCTATCGTGGCGTTCCTCTATAGGGAGTTTCGCTCAGTGGTACGGCAAAAGAGGAGCCATCCTGACGGGACTTAGGCGTACTATTAGCATTTTCTTGGGATGGTGACAGCAAAAAATAACTATTTTGCCCACTAGAGGAAATATCTTTCGGCGAAGGTTCGTTCAGAGTGGCTAAACCCACAGGGGCAAATCGACGAGAATTGTTGCCACTACTCTGTAATGAATTTGGTTGCGGTTCAGCTTTGGCCACGCTGTAAATGCGTGTGTCATCGGAGCGCAGGGATGGATACAACGAAGACCGCTGCCATAACTCGGCTCTTAACTCGGCAATGCGTTCACTAACATTATTATCAGAAACTCGACCATCTAAGTTCCGTGATAGGGCTAAAGAATCTGTGACTAACTCACGACGTTGCCGACGTTCGGGCCGCTTCTCAGGGAAACGCACTGGCACGGTGACCCCAGCTAAGCCATCACGGATTACCTGCTGAGAGTCATTAATCACCTCTGGCTCGCTGAGCATCCAGTATGCGTTAGAAACTTTATCAGGCTTGGGTTTAGGGCTATTATTATCTTTTTCTTTGGTGCTAGCTGGCGGGGTGACAGTTGCCGGAGCCGTGGGTCGAGGCAATTTGACACCTGCGGGCGTGGCGGTTACTCCTTCTAAGGCTTGCTGTCCGAAACGATAGGCAATTAAACCGCTAGCCCCACCAATGACGACCATCAGCAGCAATAATCCAGCGCTATAGCTTAAACGGAAGCTTTTGGGCTTTTTGCGGGGACTCTTTTTGTTGGGAGGACTATTTTTCACAAAAGTTACGCTAAAAAGTCTGACATTTGGTCTACAAGTAATCTACAAAAATTTATTGAAGAGCTTGCCTAAGAAAAATCATGCTAGCTAACATCCTACGATCATTCTTTGTGGATTCTGCATCCTCAAGTAACTTTTTCGCAAGTTTAGATCCTTTGAGGTAATTTACATCAGCTAAATTTATACATCAACACTTATACATCAACTAAGTTTGTGCCGATACAGCTATTTGCGGTGTGATGGGGCACAGATCCCGCGCAAATCATTATTTGATGAAATTTAGCTATGATTTAGCCAATATTTAACTGTTTATAAGCTGCTGGTAAGCTAGTTCTAATCAGGCAATTGCTTAAATGGATTAACGAGCCAGCCCACGCGATCATCCCAAGGTAAAAATCGCAGCACGGCTTTACCAATAATATTTTGCGCCGGTAAAAAGCCCCACACATGGGAATCATTACTGTTATTGCGATTGTCTCCCATGACCCAATAGTAATCCTTGGGAACTGTGACTTCTTGGCGTAGCCGATACATCGGGGGTTCAGCGATATATGCTTCTGCCAATGGCGAGCCATTAACAAATACCTGATCATCCACCACATTGACCCGATCACCGCCGATGGCAATCAGTCGCTTGATGTAAGCTTTAGAGTTATCGGGGGTAGCCGCAGTCAATGGCGGGTAAAAGACCACAATATCCCCTCTTTGCAGCGGCTTAAAGTGATAAGTCAACTTATCGACTAAAATCCGATCTCCCACCCACAGGCTTGGTTCCATTGAACCCGAAGGAATAAACCGAGGTTCAACCACATAACCCCGCAAAAATAACGCTACTACTAGGGCTACAGCTAAAATT
Source organism: Pseudanabaena sp. ELA607 (assembly GCA_037130765.1). Lineage (GTDB taxonomy): Bacteria > Cyanobacteriota > Cyanobacteriia > Pseudanabaenales > Pseudanabaenaceae > JBAXSK01. Next base: position 8,091 of record JBAXSK010000073.1, on the reverse strand, counting down.
TTAATGGTTTCGCCATAACGCAGCCACCAAGAGCTAGGTTTCGGTAAATTCTGTGGCTGGGGTGGGATCACAGCCGGATTAGTTGGGGACTGATCTGAATGGGGCGGCATTTGAGGTGGTATTTGGGGGGCGGTCAAGATTATTCCTCAGCTATTTTGATGATGATTTCTATGAGAACAACCTAAAATAATTAAAAAATCTCAGGTTAATATAAGTTTTATGGCGTGCACTTTATAGGTTGTAATTTAACCGGCAGAAGGTTTGGGGGCACATTTGGGCGGTGCGGGGGGATTACTGGGGATAGTTTGATAATTAGGAGTCTGGATTGTGCCCATCCGTTGATCAAACGGCCAAAAGCGTAATACGGCACGCCCTAGAATATTCCCCTCTGGCAAAGTACCCCACACATGGGAATCTTGGCTGTTATTGCGATTGTCACCCATCACCCAATATTGACCTTGGGGCACAACCACCGTCGGCATTTCATAGCTAGGCGGCTCCATGATGTAATTTTCATGCAAGGGCTGGCTATTGACTAAAACTTTGCCATTAAAAACTGTGATCTTATCTCCCGGCAAACCAATTACCCGCTTGATGTATACCTTACTGGTATCTGTCACGGGATTGACCGGCGGTGTAAAGACAATAATTTCACCCCGTTCTGGTTTGCGGAAATGATAGGTCACTTTGTCAATAATTAGGCGATCATCAATGCACAAAGTCGGCTCCATTGACGGTGACGGAATAAACCGAGGCTCGGCCACAAATATCCTGACCCCGAATGCGAGCAAGATCGCCACTGTCACCGTGGGGATATTGTCTTTGACAAATTCCATGAAACTAAAAGGCTCTTCGGGTTCGCCTTCCGGTTTACGGGATTCTGGGGGTGGGGTTTGCGGCGCTGAATTTTGCAGAACAGGATTTTTAACATCCGCAGCCGGTAGATTCATATCTACTGGGGGCAAATCTACTGGGGACAAAACTTGATCTGATTTATCTTCACCTATGGACGGTTTTTCAGGGAGATGATCACCCAATTTTTCAGAAGACATAAAACTCCATCATTCAATATTGCGTGTCGGCACTATGGATCATGATTGGATCATGATTTGGGGACAATCTTGATCCATTTAGGACTGATTTACAGATGTGATTTACGGATGTTACTAACAGATGATTGCTTGCCTAACATGGGTTTGATGAGACAAATAAATTTAATGATTTAACGCACCACTCCAGCCACTTCAATACTACGGGGCCCACCTAAATTAAAGGCATCATGGACAGCTTTAAGCGCCGCCGTGGCTTGCTCTTGGTGGACTACACAACTCACCTTAATCTCTGAAGTGGCAATCATTTCAATATTGATCCCCGCTTCAGCAAGGGCCGCAAACATGGTGGCCGCCACCCCTGAAGTGTGAATCATCCCAGCACCCACAATGCTGACTTTGGCGATCGCTCCATCACAAACTACTTCACCATAACCGATTTCTTGAGCTAATTGGCAGAGGAGAACCTGCGCCCTAGACAAGTCTGCGGCTGCAACGGTAAACGCCATCTCATTAAAGCCCTGATCGGACTGGGACTGCACAATCATATCCACACTAATGTTGTGGTCGGCTAAAGCATGGACTATCTTAGCGGCCATGCCTGGGCGATCCGGAATTTGTCGCACCGCCACCCGACCGCGATTTTGATCTAAAGCCACACCCCGCACCGGATGGCTGTGATCTTGGGGCAAAGTTTCAGCATCGTCAGCTACGGTGACCCCAAAAGACTTACTCAGGGCATGAATCGCCTTACCACCATCGGTAGCGGCAATCACACAGCTAATCTTAATCTCTGAGGTAGAAATCATTTGAATATTCACCCCTGCCTCCGCCATCGCGGCAAACATCTGTGCCGCAACTCCTGGGCGACCAATCATCCCCACTCCCATGATGCTGACCTTGGCCACATTGGCATCAATGATGATCGACTTTGCGCCTAAGTCCACCGCTTTAATCACAGTTTCTGTGAGGGCTAAATCTTTGTGGGGCACAGTAAAGGCAATATCATTAACATCCGATGGCTCTTGCACCGCTTGGATAATCAAATCAACGCTAATCCCCTGCTCAGCTAGGGCTTGGAATAAATGGGCCGCAATGCCGGGCCGATCTGGCACTTGCAATAGGGCAATTTTCACCTGATCTGTATCGAGGGCGGTGGCTTCCACAAACCGATTCACCTCCAGAGCGCGGCGATCCCCTTGGCATAAACGCGGTGAAGTAACCACCGTCCCAGGATCATCGAGCCAACTGGAACGGACACACATCTTTACGCCAAAATTACGGGCAATCTCCACAGAACGGGGATGTAATACCTTCGCCCCAAGGCTAGCCAGTTCCAGCATTTCATCACAGGTTACTTCTTCAAGCAACTGGGCATTGGGTACGATCCGAGGATCGGTGGTCAAAATCCCCGGCACATCGGTATAGATTTCACACAGATCAGCTTCAATGGCAGCGGCAATGGCCACGGCCGAAGTATCAGAACCGCCTCGGCCCAAGGTAGTAATTTCTCGCCCCGGCTGCCAAGTTGCGCCATCCATCGCCACCCCTTGGAAACCAGCCACTATCACCACTTTACCGGACGCTAAATTGTGGCGAATCGTCTCTGGCTCAATATATAAAATTCTGGCTCTGGTGTGATTTGCTTCGGTGACAACCCGCACTTGGGATCCCGTCAGGCCAATGGCAGCTTGTCCAGCAGCTTGCAAAGCCAAACTCAATAAAGCAATGCTGGTTTGCTCTCCCGTAGACAGCAGCAAATCCATCTCCCGATCCCTAGCGTTTAGCTCTGCTGTCGATAGAGGTTGCCCTAATGGGGATGCATCACTTGCGGGCGTAAAGTTGAGTACCCCTTGGGCCAACTTGACCAAGCCATCAGTGGTTTTACCCATAGCCGAAACCACTACCACCACTTGATGTCCAAGGGCCACGGTGCGACGGACTCGATCCCGTACTGCCTTAATCCGATCAATATCAGCTACGGAAGAGCCACCATATTTTTGAACAATTAGAGCCATTCGTCAGGAAATCTTGAAATATAGTTTAATTTTGTCAGCGAATTGTCTTGGGATCTCAATCAAGTCACCTAAAGCCCATAAATAAAACTAATTAACTAGCACTAATTAACCCAAATATGTCAATTACTGATCAGTAATTTCGGTGCGGCTAGATCAGTTTTTGTTAGTAATTTACCAATAGTAATCAGCCTAAAAATACCTCATTAACTAGTGGATTAATTGTCCCAAAAGTTATTACCATAGGGACTACTAATACACAAATTTAGAGCGGTTTTAAGGCATCTTCAATTATCTGCATTAGGTTGATTGATTCGGTAATTCCTGATTAGTTCTTAGTTAATTGCTAGCTGATCATTACTCGTGCCTAAATAACTTTAACACCAAGAATTTAATGGCAATAATTTAATATTTAGTTAGTTGCTAATTTATTATTTAGATTAATCTAAGCTTAATTCTAGATTTAACCAGCATCATTAACTTAACTGCGATCATGAGCCGCGATCATTTTACCTACCCAATTAACTAATCAAAAAATTATCGATTGATTGACTTGAGTCCCAAAACGATGTCCTCAAGCCTTGAGCTAGGCGTAGCCTATAAAGACCATGCTTAAAATAATTGACAGGAGGATAACTCAAAGATCATACAGTCCTTTTTGCCATTCATTACAGCCATGGTAATTTTTTGATTTTTTGGTGCTGTGGGGTGATGTTCTACGGAAAATATAACTGGATTAGAGATATAACTTGAATTTAGGGTCAACGATTGCAGCGGAATTATGTATTGGTGGTGGTGGCTGATGCACTGGCAATTTATTGATGCCCCATAAATCCTCAATGCTGCTATGGGATTTTAGCCCATTATCATTATTTTTTTAGCTGCCACTGCATTTAAGGATTAATTAATTCTTAAGTTACTGATCAATCATACTAAATATATGGCTCTAATAGTAATCAGCAAACTGATTACCATCAGCTAATTCTAGATTTGTCATTACCTTGGCTAACAGAAGGGTTAAGTCATCATCACCGACGGAGTAATAACCCATAATTTCCCATTAAAATCCCTAGTAAATCCCCCACAAAAAAACAAATCCAACCTCATTAATTCGCCCTAGGGGAGCAAAAATATTCTAGAGATGTGATGTAGGTTACTACCATTGGTTTAAGCTAGGTTTACGCAGTTCATTTAACCACAGTAGCAGTTTAGGCAAACTATGCACCAAGTAGGGCGAATCCAGTCATTAGAAGTCTAATTGCAGGGTGATTGTGTACCATGCCCCTACCTTGAGCAAAACCATACAACAGAACCTTAAAAAATAAACCTTAACAGCTAATCCGCAATGATATTAGCCATTTTTCAAGTTCCATCCGAAATCCCTATTTGTCCATCCTATTCCGAGATTTCGCTCGAACATCTCCTCCACAGCGGCACAGCACAGGTAATCAAATCAGATTTAGGCTTAAATTAGCTTTGCTAATGCATAAAATGGCAATTATTTGATTGCCGCTTCATTAAAACAATCTTAAAACATCCGCAAGATTTACTCCAATGATATGATCGGCGCAGCAGTGAACACATATTCAACCAAGGAACAATCTTCTATGACACAGGGGTCTGTTTCTCCACTTGTTCTAGTCATTTTGGACGGCTGGGGAATTCGGGAAGAGACGGACGGCAATGCAGTCAGCGCGGCTCAGACTCCGCTGATGGACACCCTCTGGCAGAATTATCCTCACACAATGCTTGAAGCCTCTGGCAAAGATGTGGGCTTGCCCAAAGGTCAGATGGGTAACTCAGAGGTGGGGCATCTCAACATTGGCGCAGGACGCATTGTCCCCCAAGAGCTAGTCAGAATTTCTGATGCTGTCGAGTCAGGCACGATTCAGACTAATCCTGAGTTACTGCAAGTCATGAGTGCCGTCAAAGCCAAGCAAAATAGTCAAAACAGTAAATTGCATCTTATCGGTTTATGTTCCGATGGCGGGGTACATTCCCATCTAGAGCATTTATTGGGGATGCTGGACTTTGCCAAAGCCCAAGAAATTAAAGACGTGTGTGTTCACATTATTACCGATGGCAGGGACACGCCCCAAACCTCTGGCTTAGGCTATGTGAAATTAGTTAATGCTTATATGCAACGGATTGGCGTGGGGCGCATCGTCACGGTGATGGGGCGTTACTATGTCATGGATCGGGATCGCCGTTGGGATCGGGTGCAAAAAGCCTATGAAGTGCTGACTAACGACACTCTCACGACTAGCATAAACTCGCCGATCGCTTTCCTAGAAGACTGCTACAGCCAAGGCATTACCGATGAATTTATCTTGCCGAATCGCTTAGCTACTGGGGCGATTGAGTCTGGCGATGGCGTAATTTGCTTTAACTTCCGTCCTGATCGCTCACGACAGATCTCCCAAGCCATTGCTTTGAAGAATTTTAATGGTTTTGTGCGGGAGTTTATCCCTGATGTAACCTATGGTACTTTCACGCAATATGATGCGACATTGCCGGTTTTAGTGGCTTTCCCCCCTCAGAATCTCACTAATTTGTTAGGCGAGGTGATTGCAGCCCATGGGTTAAAGCAACTACGCACCGCTGAAACCGAAAAATATGCCCATGTGACATACTTTTTCGATGGGGGCAAAGAAGAAGACTTACCTGGTTTAGAGCGTTGTATGGTAAATAGCCCTGCCGTGGCCACCTATGATCAAGCCCCAGAGATGTCGGCGATTGAAGTGACCAACGTAGTCAAAGAAGGTATTAACAAGGGCATTTATTCTTTTATTGTGGTTAACTATGCCAATCCTGACATGGTGGGACATACAGGTAATTTTGAGGCTACGATTTGCGCCCTCGAACACGTAGATCGATGTTTAGGCCAAGTCCTTGACTGTACGCTCAAAGCTGGTGGCACGCTGTTGATTACCGCTGATCATGGCAACGCCGAATATATGTGGGATGATCACAAAAATCCTTGGACAGCCCATACCAGTAATCAAGTGCCTTTCATTTTAGTAGAAGGTGAAAAGCTTAAAATTAAAGGACATGGAGCCGATGCCAAGTTACGGCAAGGAGCGCGTTTAGCTGACATTGCCCCCACAATTTTAGAAATTTTAGACCTGGAGCAACCACCAGAGATGACCGGTGTCTCTTTGCTAGAACACGCCGTTTATGAGTTGCAGCCCGTGCTTGCGCCAATGCCAATTGGTAAACGCTAGATCCCACTCTAGCCAAGGCGAGCAACCAAGTGCCAATGGACTAACTAGAAATATTTTATAATTGAGGTAAATTTATCACCACGCCTAGAAGACCATGAGCGAAATCACCATAGATGACATTTACGCGCTATTTCAGGCATCACAAGCAGAGCTACGGGAAGAACTTCGCCTCTCCCGTATAGAGTCTGATCGTCTTGCCGCCGAGCGTGCTGCCGAGCGTGCTGCCGAGCGTGCCGCCGAGCGTGCTGCTGAACGTGCCGCTGACGATGAGCGCCGCCGTGTTGAAGATGAGCATCGCCGTATCGAGGAGGAACGCCGCCGTGTTGAAGATGAGCGTCGCCGTATGGAGGAGGAACACCGCCGTATTGCAGCCGAAAAAAGCATGGAGGAACTGAAGCGTACTGTAGCTCAAACTAGCCGTGAAGTCGCTAACCTAACAACCCGCTGGGGCAGATTTGTCGAAGAGCTAGTGCGTCCAGCGGTAATTCGTTTATTTCAAGGGCGCGGCATTAACATCAAACAAACTGGTTTGCACGTCAAATCTGAAATTGTCCGGATGGAAATCGACGTTTTAGGCGTTGATGGCGATTGTGTTGTCGCTGTGGAATGTAAATCGCGACTTTCCCACGACGATGTAGATGATATGTGCCAACGCCTGAGCAAATTCAAACTGGCTTTTCCCCAATATGCTAACTATCAAATTTATGGAGCCGTTGCGGGTATTGAAATTAATGAAACTGTAGATGTTTATGCTTATCGTAAAGGCTTGTATGTGATTCGCACTGCGGGGGATAGCGTAGAAATTGCTAATGATGAGAAGTTCCGGCCTACAGCTTGGTAAGAGATATAAGCATCACGGGTCGTTATGTGATATCAGGCACACCAGGCAATAGGTCAGATAATATTTAATTTGCTACTTTTAATTTTTTGATATTCTTTTTCGGTATTGTTTGTTTAATCACAATCTGATCTGAGAGTTGGCATGAAATCTGGCACAAAATTAACGTCTAAGGCTAGCATCAAGTTTGGTATCTTAGTTTTTCCCGGATCAAACTGCGATCGCGATATGGCGACAGTAACGGCGGGTTTGTTGCAGCAGCCAACACGCTTGATTTGGCATAGTGAAACCGACATCAGCGACTGTGATGTAATTGTGGTACCTGGTGGTTTTAGCTATGGCGACTATTTACGTTGCGGTGCAATTTCGCGATTTGCCCCAGTGATGCGCTCCGTAATTGACCATGCTAATCAAGGTAAGTATGTGCTTGGGGTGTGTAATGGGTTTCAGATTTTGACGGAAGCGGGTTTGTTGCCGGGGGCGTTGGTGCGTAACCGAGATTTGCATTTTATTTGTGATCGAGTGCCCTTGCGCGTAGAGCGTCACGATTTACCTTGGACAAAAAATTATCAACCCCAACAAATCATTACTTTGCCCATTGCCCACGGTGAAGGTTGTTATTATGCCGATGCTGATACGCTGAAGTCTTTGGAAGATCACGGGCAAGTGGTTTTCCGATATTGTGATGCTTGGGGTAATGTTACGCCTCAGAGTAATCCTAATGGGGCGTTAAATAATATTGCGGGTATTTGTAATCGTCAGGGGAATGTGTTGGGCATGATGCCTCATCCTGAAAGAGCCGCAGAACAAATTTTAGGTGGCATTGATGGTTTGGGTTTATTTGCTGGTTTGATTGCCGCTTGAACTGTGGTTTATAGTTGATTGAAATTATTTTGGCACATTAAAAGCTCTTGACCACCCCCCGCCTGCGGCGTACCCCTCCAAGGGAGGGGAATTACAGACAA
>JBAXSK010000072.1:0-16195 GCA_037130765.1 Pseudanabaena sp. ELA607 | reverse complement strand
GGGGGGTGGTCAAGTGCTTTTAATGTGCCAAAATAATTTTAAATGACTATAATTCAAATTTTTTCTACTAGAGGCACTCGCTGCACCCACCGAAACACTTCCGCACCAACTAACACACATAACCAGCTGAGGATCTGCACCAGAAACATGACCAAAGTCTGTTGATCATAGTTGTGGCCCACCGTGGCGATCAATAATATCAAGCTGCCTGCTGCTACCTCGGCAAGACGCAAACCATTGGTTTGGCTGCCCCTTGACCAAACGACAGCTAAGGCATTGGGGGCAAGCTGGTCATAAATTTGTCGCCCTAACCAAGGGCTAAACCCACTCAGGCACAATAGACCAAGGGTATACTCTGGCATAAATTTTGCCATTGGCTCCACTATTAAGCTCAAACCTAAACCAATTAATAACAACAAGATGCCTGCTAAGATGCCTGCCCCCTGGGGAATTAAAATACCAATTAAACTCAAGCTATCTTGCAATCTTTCTTGCACCACAAAATGGCTATGGTGGCATAACCAGTCCACCACATTGGTGCTAGGTGAATCTAATTGATGGGTTTCCCTACGAGTATTGTGGTCTGAGGGTAATTGTGTGGTAGAGACGGGGGAACGCTTGGCTGGTTTGATTTGTGCCCCATGCAAGGAGGGTTGATGGCTTTTCTGGAGTCGGGTTAACTCAGATAGAGCCTTGATGCTACTACCTAGAGTTATTTCGGATTCATTTTCTTCTAGGGGCGGACGAGCAGCAATTCCGGTTAATAAAGATGGCAAAATCACTTCACGGCGATCGCCAACTAACTTCAACCAGCTAATTTCTACCTCAGGGCCACCCTCTTGCAATTGCACCCGCCATAGTTGTTGAAATTCTTGCAAAGGTAAGACATACTGGGCTTGAGTCCCCCACCAACCGCGAAAATCAAACCATAAGTTGATGTCGAGATCATGCTGAGTTAAAGGATGCTGATGGGACTGGTTCGGGGGTATGGTTGCTTGCTCTGCCCTCTGCAACCGTAATAAACCCATGCGCCAACTCGATACCCCACTAATCCCTGCGGCAATCATGATGATCGAGACCCATCCTTTAAACCACGGCGCAAAGTCCGCCATAGTCCAACAAAACAAACCCAATAACCACAATAAACAAGCCGCAAATTGGGGCGGTTGTTGCGCTAGCGGCTCAGGTTGCACCCAGAGATTTGCCCCTAGCACAATCGTCTCTAAAGGAGGCTGTAAAGATTTCTCTACAGGACTCGACAAAGGTTGATATTCACCGTTGTTGGTCTGGTAGGGCAAATCCTGCTTTAATGCCCTCTCTAAGCTATTGCTCCAGCACCAGAGTAATCCTGACATCAGTACACAGACTAGAGCCAAAATGCCCCACACCCAAGGCAACAATAGGGGATGATTCAAACCCAAAATCAACGCTATCAGCCATAGGGCCGCCACCAACCGCATCCCTAGATTTAAATGCCAGCCCTGATTACGGATACACAACAAGGCTACAGTTCGCGCGATCACCACGGTGACCATACCAAAGCCAACCACGACAGCAATAATCAAGATGCCCCATAACACTGATTCAGGTACTTCCAGCAGCGGCGGCATGACATAGCCCACTTTACTGCCAGACATAGCCACCCAAAGCTGCACCACTCCGTTATAGTGCCACTCTAGGGAGTCTTTGATCAATACCAACACCACCACACCAAAACTCAATGCCCTACTAGCAATTGCCTGCATTGCGCTGCAACGGGAACTGATCTGCCAGCTAAATTCCGGCTGATCGGCATTAAGCCAAAGGTTTGCTCCTTCGTATAGAGATGGGGCAAAAAATCTCCTGAGGCGGTTTCTCATTGGTATGTTTCTCAAAGCAATGGGTCTATAAACCCTGATCCGCAAAGGACTAAAACTGAAAAAAATAGGGCTGAAATCTGCTGCACTATGCCCTGCCCAAACATAGTGCTAAACCGTTGCGATCGCCTCAGGACGGGCAAAAATCATCCGCCCCGCCGAAGTCTGTAAAGCACTGGTAACCACCACATGAAGTTGTCGGCCCAAATACTCCCGACCTTCTTCGATCACGACCATTGTGCCATCATCCAAATAGCCAACCCCTTGGGATGGTTCCTTACCTTCTTTGACCACCTTTAAATTGAGGGAGTCCCCAGGCAAATAAGTAGGACGCAATGCCTGAGCCAAATCATTGACATTAAGGACTTGCACCTGTTGCAAATTGGCGACCTTATTGAGGTTGTAGTCATTGGTTACCAAAGTACCGTTGAGTTCTTGGGCTAAACGGATCAGCTTGGTGTCTACGGTATGTAATTCTTCGTAATCAGCGGAGTGAATCACAATGCGATCCCCATATTCATCACGCATCGCATTGAGAATATCTAACCCACGCCGACCCCGCACCCGCTTTTGATCATTAGAACTATCGGCAATGGTTTGCAACTCCTGAATCACAAACTGCGGGATCAATAACTGACCTTCGAGAAATCCCGTTTCCATCAGCAACTGGATGCGACCATCAATGACGCAACTGGTATCTAAAACTTTGGCAGTAGCGGCTTTAAGGGTTCCATCGGCTAACAGGCTGCTTTCTACATTACTCGGATTAAACAACCGCAACAGAGCGCGACCGTGGGTATCAGATAAAGTCATCCCGGAGTAAGCAAAAATAATGCTCACTAAAATCGCCATCAATGGTTTGATAAACGAAAAATCTTCAGGAATGGGGATCAAAAACATTGGTGCTAGGGTCAAATTAGCCACGAGCAAGCCAAAAACCAAACCCACCGACCGCCCCAACAAAAGCTCTAAAGGCATAGCCCGCACTTGGGACTCCACCTTACGATATAAATTTTGAGCCAATAAGCCCAAAACTAGCCCCAATAAAGCGCCCCCCCCAAGGGAAAGCCAACGAAAGCTAGGTACATTAATTTCTGCCAAAGAGGTAGCTGGCAAAAAATCAACACTGTGGAAGCCAGTGCCTGCACCCGCAAGGATAAAGATGACCACAATAACAGCGTCAATCATAGGAATGGATCTTCGCGAATGTATATGAATAAAAAAGGTATAGCGGGGTGGTAAAGCTCAGCGCCCCATGACAACCCGATGCGGCTTCAATCTTAACGCCATCAGTCAGTAGAAATGGGCGGCTAGATACAGAAAATTTACAAGATGCAGTTAATCTAAATTAAATTCAATGTAAGTAAATACTAGAGACTCGTAACTTTTTAGTGAGTTGGCAAATTATTTTTGCTGGCTGAAGAAAAAGTATAGCCAATTCTAACATAGACATTCAGAGCAGTTGTTGCGCCTTGGGTGAGGTATACGCCCCTATACAAACTCAAAAACATCTGCCCAGCCAATGCTCCTAAATCTCTAACTTAACTAATTGGCGAGGTTAGGTTGATGGCATCGCCCCTTGATTTTCAGATGGATTTGTTGTGATACAGATCACCGTCAAAAGCCCATAACATCACCGGTGCGCTCACATCATCGTCACAGGCAAAAGCGGCACAATCTTCCACAATACTTATATGGATTCAAGGGTTGCATCAGGTGCGTCTGGAGTAACTCTGAGCGATCTGAGATTGACGAGGAAATTATCCCTATGGACATTTTGCACCTAACTACTTGCCCCCATTGCCAAGGCACAGCAGAAAAAATTCATTTTGCTGGTCGCCAAATCACTCATATCCAATGCCGAAGATGTGACTACATTGCCATTGATGGTCTCATGGCCAATCCTTGGTCTACCGGTGGTATTACCCTATCCCCTTGCTAAGCATATTTCTAGCTGGATCAGCCCCTTAAAATTAATTGAACTTAATTCAACTATTAAGCAACTATTAATGCTGTGAATTAAGCTAGAGAAACTGGGTAGAAATTGTTAATTTCAGAACATTTCACCCCATTGTTAAGAAATACCACAAACTAAGGGTACTTGAGATAAGTTTTGCCACAGATTCGTTTCCAGTTTGCAGTTTATGGAACGATCTTAATTAGCGACACGTCAAACTTATCTAACAGCAGTTCCGCCGCGCCCATCTGCATCAAACACTACCAAATTACCGACACAATCGCCCTAGGAGAGCAAATCATCATGACCTTTATCTTGCGTCACCCCCAATTAAAAGCAATTCACCTTTGGATTGTCACTCTCCTCAGTTTTGCCGTGATGTTACCCGCTTATACTCAGCCTATCGCGGTGCGCCAGCTTGATAACCCCGCCAATCAAGAAATCAGCAATCCCGAAATCACTGCTCCAGGGGCTAAGGATCAGCCATTTATCGTCACTATGACCACGGAAATTCGCCAACAGTTGGACAAAGATCCGAATAAAACTTCATTTGATCGGGTGATTACCATAGACGAACCCAATGGCATTGCTTGTTTGGTTAATCCTGATAGCATTAGCCAAGGTAAATTGACCTGTGGCTACTTGGATAGACATTAAAGCTCTGGTTTTGAATCTATCAATAGTAATGACTATTGTTGAGCAGAAATTTAAATAAATTGCAACTAATCTGAGGCAATCTCAGGATTATGAATGATATGTCAGTTTATGGCAGATATAAAAATTTTATTTTAATTAAATCTCCCCACACCATTAAACAATTCATCCATTCCATAGGTATGGTGACCCTGAAAATATTCACCCTGAAAATATTTCGCTGGAAATTAAGTCAACTTAAGTTAACCAATGAAAGCGCCACGAATCAGAGAAAGCCCCCAACTGTTGTTAGTTGGGGGCTTTCTTTTGGCTGATCGTTTTTGGTTTTTGGTAATTATTCCACCGTGACTGACTTAGCTAAATTACGTGGCTGATCCACATCCAAGCCCTTGTGCGCCGCAATGTGATAAGCCAATAGCTGCAAGGGAATTACAGTCAAAATTGGCGATAAGACTTCATCGACAATGGGAATCGGCAAAATCTGATCGAAAATTTCGTGGGCTACGGGATCATCCATCGGGGCAACGCCAATCAGTTGAGCATCTCTGGCTTTGGCTTCTTGGGCATTGGATAACACTTTTTCATAGACGCTGCCGGGGGTGGCAATGGCAACTACGGGGACATTTTCATCTAATAAAGCAATGGGGCCGTGCTTCATTTCCCCAGCGGGATAACCTTCGGCGTGAATATAACTGATTTCTTTCAGCTTTAGCGCTCCTTCAAGGGCAATGGGGAAGTTAATCCCCCGTCCTAGATAAATAAAGTCTCTAGTTGGGGCGAAGCGGTGCGCTAGTTGCTCGATATAGCGCTCTTGGCTTTCGAGGATGCGCTCGATGTGGGCGGGTAATTGGCGCAAACCTTCCACCAATTCACTAGCGCGACTAGGGCTAATCACTTGCCGCTTTTGCCCTAAGTCAATGGCTAAACCATAAAACATCAGCAGTTGCGCCACAAAAGTCTTTGTTGCGGCGACACCAATTTCAATGCCCGCTTGGGTGTCTAAAATCGCATCTGCCATCCGTGCGAGGGAGCTTTCGGTGCGGTTGGTGATGCCAAGGGTTTTGTGACCCCGTGACTTGGCTAAGTCCAAAGCCGCCAAGGTGTCAGCGGTTTCCCCTGATTGGGTTACACCAATTACAAGGGTGTGGGGTAAGCTCGGCGGTGGGGCATAGCGATATTCCGAGGCATATTGCACGGTGGTGGGCAGCGATGCCAATTGTTCCAGCAGATATTTACCCACTAAAGAGGCGTGCCAACTGGTGCCACAGGCGATAATTTCCACCCGCTCAATATCTTGCAGAAAATCTGGGGCTAAGGCTAACTGCACCTGATTAGCAGCATTGATAAAACTAGCGAGTCCGGCCCGAATTACCCCCGGCTGCTCGTGGATTTCCTTGAGCATATAGTGGCGGAAACCCTGTTTCTCCACCATAGTCGAATTCCAGTTGAGGGTTTGGGGACTGCGCCGCAATTTCTGCCCATTGAGATGAAATACTTCTGCACCATGACGGGTCAGACGCGCCATTTCACCATTTTCCAGCACAATCACCGCTTTGGTATAGGTGACTAGAGCCGGAGTATCGGAAGCGCAAAAAGTTTCCCCATCCCCTAAACCAATCACTAAAGGTGCTTGCTGTCGCACTACCACCAATTCATCGGGATAGTCGCCATGAATTACGGCAATGGCATAGGCTCCTTGCAATTCACTGGCGGCGCGGCGCACGGCTTCGGCTAATTGGGAATGGGGGATTTTATGACCAGCCGGATCACTGTCATGGTTTTTCATCTGTTGCAAATGCTCGGCAATCAGATGGGGAATCACCTCGGTATCGGTTTCGCTGACGAACACATGGCCCAAAGCTTTGAGTTTTTCCCGCAGTGGGTGGTAATTCTCAATAATGCCATTTTGCACTACCGCTAAATCTCCGGCGGTACTGGTGTGGGGATGGGCGTTATGCTCTTCTGGTTTGCCGTGGGTGGCCCAGCGGGTGTGCCCAATGCCAATAGTCGAGTCATAGTCCGCTGCATGATCTTGGGACTGTTGCGCGATTTTATCATCAAGGTTTTGCAGTTTGCCCTTAGAACGAATGCGATGCAACTGCCCATTACCCTGACCCACCGCAGGAATCGTGGCGATCCCCGCCGAGTCATAGCCACGATATTCTAATTTTCTCAGTCCAGACAGCAGTACTTCATAGGCAGAACGACTACCGATATACCCTACAATGCCGCACATAGGCTATGTCTTGTTTGTTTTTGCTTATTTGGGAAGGATGATGATGATAGTTGAAACATGGCGCAGATTCATTAAAGTTGAATGGTGCGTTAGTCCATAGAGTTGGGCGCGAAATTTCGCCACCTGTGGGGTGAAACACTCTTTAGGCTTCACACTGACTAGGCGAAGATAGCTTGCTCTAATAACATTGTTGCCTGATCTAGATCATCATTGACAATAATCTGATCAAACTCTGACGCTGCGGCTAATTCTAGCTCTGCATGGGCCAGACGTTTAGCCACCTGCGCCCCATCATCGGTGCTACGACTGCGTAAACGCTGTTCCAGTTCCGCCAAAGAAGGAGGACTAATGAAAATCCGCCGCGCCGACGGGAAAGACTCAGCCACCTGCCGCGCCCCAAGAAGTTCAATTTCCAAAATCACGACTTTACCGGCGGCAATATTGTCTATCACTGGTTGGCGGGGTGTGCCATAAAAATTACCGGCATATTCCGCCCATTCCAAAAAATTACCCTGCTCTTTCCCCACTATAAAACTTTCCTTGGTCGTAAAAAAATATTCCCGTCCGTGAATTTCATTGGGTCTGGGGGCGCGGGTGGTGGTGGAAATCGAAAACACTAAACGATCGGGGTATTTAGCGAAAATTCTTTTTAACATCGTGCCTTTACCCACGCCACTAGGGCCAGAAACCACCACCAAACTACCTTGGGGCAATGCTGTCGCTGGGGCAGTAAGAAAGGAATCAACGGGGTTTATGGTAGCTGTGGGTAGAATGCTTACCGCTTGAGGGGATGTGATTGGCTCCAAAATATTATTCTGTTAGCGCGTCTTTATTGATGATAAAGCGGTTAGCGACGGTTTCTGGTTGAATTGCCGACAAAATCACATGACTAGAATCGGTAATAATCACGGCTCTGGTGCGTCGTCCATAGGTGGCATCCACTAGCTGAGCGCGATCACGGGCATCACTGATGATTCTTTTGATGGGGGCAGATTCGGGGCTGACAATTGCCACTACCCGATTAGCCGAAACGATATTACCGAAGCCTATGTTAATCAGCTTAATGTCCATAATTAGTCAGCTTAATTTCTTATAGATACCTAATGGCTATGACGCAGTAAAACCGCAATTAAACATAAATTATTTCGCCCATCTCATTAATCATGACTCCAATCAGTAAATCGGTTCAAGATTTGATTGACACAGATTAAGCGCATGGTAGACATTCTAGGCAAACTTTTCTGCTCAATTATGTGTCTTAGACTGCTTTTAACCTTAAATTTAAGCCCTATTTAATTACTAATTGTACCGAGCAACAATAGACTGTATCTTTTATTTTTGCGATATTTTGCAGCCAAGTTTGTGGGATGCAACAGAAAATTTAGTTGGATAGATGTATTTTTGATGATTATATATTAATCTGCTTTTTTAAAGAGAGTTTTTAAATAAAAAATCCTGAAATTTGCTCGGAAATTATGAAATAGCCTAACGCAAATAATGCAATTTATCAAATATTTCAAATATTAATTAGACAATTAGCATTATTAAAGTTTTGATTTTGCCTCTTAATTTAAGCTGGACTTTTTGAGCTTGATTCATAGTATAAGCTTGACTTTATTGAAATATCTTAAATCGATTCGTATATTTGTATAGTTCTAATTATTTTTGTTAAGATACAGGATTTGCTAGAATTATTAATTTTTGATTCGGCAACAGTATTATTTTGTGTTGGTATGAGCAAATTAATCAAAAAGCCATAGCGATGATTATTGGCGAAATGATTGCTTAAATTAGTAAAAAAATAATAATTGTTTAGCAGATTTATGATTGATACCGTTCAGGAAGAATACAATTATCTCGCAAATATTTATGATCAAAGATGGTCTTTTTATATTGCTAAGACTGTTGCTAAGTTGATGGATCAGATTCAAGGCTTACAGGTTGACTATCGACATGATCAATCAGCTAAAATTTTGGATTTAGGTTGTGGCACTGGTGCTTTAACACTTCAGTTATTAAATTATTTTCCCACTGCCCAAATATTTGGTATCGATCTATCTTCAGCCATGCTAGATGTGGCTCTGCAAAAGTTAATCACTCATCAGCAACGCCTTAATTTAAGCTTAAAAGATGCGACTGATCTAGACTTTTCTACTGCTAGTTTTGATCTAGTTGTTTCTAGCAGCGTATTTCATTATTTTACTGAACCAAACCGCACTTTAAGTAATATTTATCGCATTCTCAAACCGGGCGGTTATTTGATCATTAATGACTGGTGTGGTGATTATTTGACCTGCTCTTTATTAGATCGCTATTTGCATTTAACTAAACGCCCTCATTTTCATACTTATACCAAAAAAGAATTGCGAGCATTACTCACTAAACAGCAATTTACTGTGACTGATTTAACCACTTATCAAATTAATTGGTTTTGGGGCATGATGATTGCCACTAGTGTTAAGCCATCGCCCCCATTGCTAGGTTAAACCTGAGGAATTCCCCACACATGAATTTTACGATCTTCGCCACCACTAACTAAAGTCTGGCCATCATGGCTTAGGGCAATAGTGTTAATCAAATTAATGTGACCATTGAGGGTTTGAATCTCATCCCCTGTATGGAGATTCCAAATCTTAATCACTTTATAACTAGCACTAACGAGATGTTGACCATCGCGGCTAATCAGCAAAGATTTTACCCAACCCCAATGCCCGTCTAGGGTTCTAATTGCTTTGCCACTGGCCAAATCCCAGACTTTAATCGTCGTGTCTAGACTGCCACTGACAAGGGTTTTACTATTTGGACTAATAGCAAAAGATAACACCCGCGCCGAATGCCCCACAAATTCCCATACTTGCTCGGCAGTTTGGATGTCCCAAATTCTAATAGTTGTGTCCCAACTGCAACTGGCAATATAACGCCCATTAGGACTCAACGCCACCCCATCCACCAGATTGGTATGTCCTCGGAGGGTGCGAATTTCTTGTCCCGTAGTTAAATCCCATAACTTAATCGTCGTATCTTGGCTACCTGTCACCAAAGTTTTGCCGTTAGGAGCCACCGATACCGAATTAACATAACCCAAATGTCCGCTCAGGGTGCGGCAGGTGATATCCCCGCTTAAGTTCCATAGTTTAATTGTCCGATCACGGCTGCCACTAATTAAAGTTTTGCCATCAGGAGTCAGCGCCAAAGCCGTAATAATCTGGCTATGACCTTGCAGAGTGCGTACCAAATTGCCGGAGGGAATATGCCAAATTCGCACCACTTTATCAACCCCGGCACTAAATAACAGCTTGCCATTGCGGGATAAAACCAAAGCTGTCACCGGTTCAGCATGGCCTGCCAGAGTGTATAAATTATCAAATAAACTGAAATGGCTATAGTCAGCAATAGCTTGGCGTGCCTGAGGTTCGGGTCTGTGCCACAACATCAGTCGGGCTAGCTTCTGAACCGCTGCGGCATCATCTGCCAAAGCTTGAATTACTAAATCTAATCCCTCATCACCATAGTGCAAAGCCTCCCGTAAAGCCGCTAATCTTTGGGGCACTGCGGCACTTTGCAACCGACTTTTAACCCCCATCAAGCCACCCAAAACAACCCCACCCATAGGGGCAGGAGATGCACCGCCTAAAACAACATCATGGGTATGGGGTAGATCTTGCGGCTGGGATGGGGAACGAAACGACTGCATAGAGAAATTAAGCGGAAATTAACAAGCCAACTTTTGCTATCACACCAATGGGATCACACTACCCCACAAGCCCCAGCCAACAAAACTTGCATTCCGGTAATTAATAAAGGATGCCAAGCCACACGCCACCATAGGGGGATTTGCATCGTTTCTGAAGGTTTGAATACCAGCAAGCCAACCAAAACATTCCCGATTAAAATAGTCATGCCCCACAGCAACACATGGCGTAACCCCAACACTGCCAAGGCATTGAGCAATAGCCAAATTAAACCGTTAGCCAATCCCATAACTAGGGCCCCTTGCCACCAGCCCCTACCAGAATTAATCGGTGACTGACCGGACAAAAACACCAAACCCAACCAAGTCAAAGTGGCTAAAACAGTGGCTGCAAGGGTGTCATAAATTACCATTAGTTTTTAGGGCGCTTGTTAGGATTTTTTGTTTTTTCAGATTCATGACAATTTGTGATACTGACTCTGATTGGTTGGCAAACTGCTCTAAACCCCATCAGCACCAGATACTAACAAACCATTATTCAACTTTAGCGGGAATCCCTTGACGACGCAATTCCTCGACCCGTTGCGCAGCGGCATTAGGATTACTGTAAGAACCTAACTGAGTTTGCCCATCACTACTGCGGGTAAAAGCATCGGGCTGAACTTTTTGCGCTTGTTGGGCATATTCGCTATCGACACTAACGCGGTAGGAACTAGGTTTAGTCGGCGCACTCTCTGTAGCCATGGGTAAAGAAGTCAAAGGCGCACCATAACGCACCCCATTATTACTAGAACCGGAGTTACTAGAACCAGAGTTGCTAGATGCAGATGCGGCTACGGTGGCAGTGCTGCTGTTTACTGCACTACTAGCTGCGGGAGTATTGCGTGCCGGTCGGGAGGCTACTGGGGCGGTAGGTACTACCCTTGGGGCGGGACGGGAGGCAGGGCGGGGTGTTTCCACAGGGGTTTCATTGACTACCGGCGGCAAAGCCAAGGGCGTAACGGCATTATTACGGGGGGCATCATTAGCAACTGGGGCTAAGGGCGTGGCGCGGGTAAAATTCGGGGTATTACCAGGAGTCCGGTTAGGATTAGGACCATTAGCCGTGTTCGTGCCATTCGCCGGATTAGTTTTCGTGGTGCTATTAGCTGGAACAGTGGCGGGTAGTCCGTTGGGGGTAGTTAAAGCGCCCGCACTACCTGTACTCGGCACAAAAGGAATGGTGGTGGTTTCAGTGCGTTGGCGGTTGTTGGATTTTGTGCCATTATTTTCAGCCGGTTCTTCTGCGGGGTTAGCTTTAACCGCTGGCGCTGCTTTGCCATAATTCGGATTAAAGATGCGGATCACCCCTGAAGGATCAACCAACAAATAGCCAATGGTGGCACTAGAAACCAACAATAACAATAACGAAATTAAGCCCACGGGATTGAGCAAACTGGCAACCACTACCACCGCAGGATGGGGTGGCGGCGGCGGTAATGGCTCTTCTTCCGTAAAATTAGGAGCCTCAGGATAAATCTCCGATAGATTTTGCAGAAACTGCTCTTCGGTTACGGGCTGATTAACTGCTGCGGCATCGCGCAATTGATTTTCTGGGGCGGCAGTAGATGGATTTTCCACCTTGGGCGGCACTGTAAAGGCTTGGGGCATCCCTGCGATTCCTAGATCACCTAGCCCAATGCTATAAGTCGGTTTATCACCATAATTTGTGTCTAGGGATTCGAGGGGCAACTCTAGGCGCGGATGTAATGGCTGGGGAGTCTCGACCGCAGTCCGGTTCCCATTAGAAGATGCCGATTCCATAGGACGGGGCTGGGGCACTACTGGGCTGGGGGAAAAGTTATCCGCTGAATTACCCAGCAAACTATTGTCTAGCTGACTTTTTGGTTTGAGGACTGCTTCCGATGCCACCTCAAATTTTGGGGCAACCGTGGCGCTAGCAGCTTTTGGAGTGGGTTTGGGTAAGTCAATATTTTGGCGCGGCAACTTCGGCTTAGCTGGAGGATAAGCACTGGCATTAATGAAGCTATCGTTACCCTGTCCTAAGCCATTACCTAAATTGGTGTAAGTACTATAATTATTTTCCCGCTGACTTTGGGACTGAAACGGTTTGAGATAAGACATACCGTTATCTTGCCAATGGCGATAGCGTTCTAGTTCTTCATCTAAACGTAAATCTAGTCCCCCTAAAGCCGTATGCAAAAAACTCGACTGAGCTAAGGCAGTAATTACGTCATTGCCAGATGATGAGGCAGCATGGGCATCTTTATTAATCGGTGCATTTAGGGTTTGCATAGGGATTTCCTCTTCTGAAAATATCAATTTTGCGAATAACTAACTTTTGCCGGACCGCCAATCTTGCCCAATTACTTTTTTACTAAGTCTTTTCTTACGACAATTTTCTTACTCAGCCTCTTTTCTAAGCTTTTGTTCTAAGCCTTGGCCAGATTCCATATTTGCACTAACTGAATCATGCCAATCCTGATTATTTTTAATCTTCAGATTTCTAACCTCAAATATTACTCGATGCGGGGCATAGAGATGCTGCACTAGTTAGTTTTTAAGTCTCATATCCTGAAAGTTAGCCTTAATCAATATCTTTGGGAAGCATTTTATCGAAAATACCCTTGTCGCACACCATTCTAGCTTAGTCATAATCAACTCGAGCTATACCACCTCTGGCTAATTGGGACTACAAACCCAGATGACGAATTAATTTATCACAGAGTGCCGAAAGTCAAGCAACCTTAATTTAGTTTATTAGTTTAATTCAATTTAATTGATGGTCATGGCTCGACGGGCTTGTGACCGACTATCACCCTCGCCATCTTGCCAAGAGTCCGCCTTGTCTTCACCCCGGCTATTGAGGTAAATGTCTTTAATATCCTCTGGTAATACCTCGGCTAGGGCTTGATAGGCTTTGGTTAACATAGATTTAACTTCATTGGGGGAGATGCCCTCGCCTTCAGCTTGTAAATAAGCGGAAATGCGCGACGGACTCCAGCTAAAGGTTTGGGACAAGACCATGACAAGGCGTAAATCTCCGGGCATTTGATTTAGGGCTTGGTTGAGATAGCACCAGAATACCGGTGGGGTGTCGCTGAGGGAGTATTGAATTTCTTCGACGGGTGGCAAATCACTGCGGTTAATCATCAAAGCGGCGATATTAATTAACCAGCTTTGCAATGATAATCGCGGACTCATGGCCTGTAAGTCTAAGACCCGCATTTCGTGATAGATATATTCCCATGTTTTGGCAAATAGGTAGTCACATTGCACGGGGGAACGAGTTGCAGTGCAGATCAGGGTATACAACACTTGACCATAACGACAGAAGATCGCGGTAAAGTATTTGCCCATTTCGGGATAGCGCTGAAACATCGTCAACAGGTCACGATCGCTCTTTTGAAAAAGGGCTTGGATCGTGGGATGATGCATTTCGGGGAGGGGTGGGAGTTGCACAGTCGGAGGTAAGAGACAATATATATGTGTTTGATCTGAGCTAGATGGGGATCGGGAGGGGCTGGCTAATAATGCACAACATAGTAACAGTAAAGCCTCAGATTGCAACCAGAATTTTGACTGATTCTGACGGCGGAATAATTGTCATAGTCAATCAAAGTAAGAATGGTACGGATTGAAGGCAATAAATAGCACCACCCCGTCAGGCTTTGCCTGCCACCCCTCCCTTGGAGGGGAATTACAGACAAGATTAAAATTCTTCTCCCTTGGAGAGGTACGCTGTAGGCGGGGGGTGGTCAAGTGCTTTTAATGTGCCAAAATAATTTTAAATGACTATACATTTGCCCAAGACTATTAGTTAAGACGGGAATGATTTTGAGATCGGTTCACAGTAATATTTTGCCCAGGACTATTTCTGGGTGGGACGCTTGGGGGCTTCATTAATGGGTAAGCGACTAATATCTTTGTTAGCTCCAATCAAAACAATCATTGTGCCTTGTTCTAACTTGCGGTCAGGGCGCGGATTGATCTCGTATTTGCCATCTTGGGCGATCGCTAAAATGGTTACGCCATAATTAGCCCTTAGTTTTAGCTCCAAAATGGACTTGTCATCAAAGGAGGGGGGCACAATGGCTTCAACAATACTGTTGTTGTCATCAAGTTCAAGGCGTTCTAAAATGCCGCGCTGGGTAAGGCTACGGGCTACGGCTTTACCCATTTCTGCCTCCGGGTAAACTACTACATCAGCACCAACTTTTTTGAGTAATGTCCCATGTACCTCCGAAGAAGCTTTGGCAATCACATTTTTGACCCCAGTTTCTTTGACGTGCAGGGTGGTGATAATGCTTTCTTCGAGATAGTTGCCAATGGCGACAATCACCGTATCAAAATCTTTAATGCCAATCTCCCGTAAGACAAGGGGATTACTGGTATTAGCTTGGATACAGCGAATGGGTAGCTGTTCCGCCACAATGTGGGATACCAGTTCAGGATTGCGATCTACCCCCAACACTTCATAACCTGCTTCGACCAAAGTTTGGCACACTGCTTTACCAAAACGACCTAAACCCAACACCGCAAATTGACGGCGTTCTCCTTGAATGCGACGCAGAAAGTTAGGCAACATGGTAATTAACTAGTGACGACAAAACCAAAAAGGTAAATGATGATAATAACAAAATGAAATTAGTAGAAAATTAGAATAAGAAAATTAGAATAAATTGGCTCAAAAATTTGATTACAGCCTTTTGGGTTTGGCTAGGACAGAGAGCCTAATGATCAAATTCACGGCATTGAGAAATTTATGTAAATGTATTTGCTATATTTAAAAATTTATTTTAAAAATTAATTGCGATAAAACAAAAAGCGCCGCAATAGAACAGAAATAACTACCGTGGCACAAATTACCAAAAACTGGCCCGGTAGCATCTGAACTGAATATTGCCATAATGACTGTTGGATTAAATTCCAATTACCAAATTGAGTTGTGAATAAATAGACTATGCCCACCCCATGAATCGCCAGCAAACCCATTAAACAGCTAATGGTGATTCTTTCAATGCTGTTGATGGGTAAAGCAGCAAGCCAACCACCACTGGGGCGGGCAAAAGCAAACAAGCCACAAACCCAACCTCCGGCGATAAATCCTAATAAATAACCAAAACTGGGGAGCCGCAAATAACCAATTCCGCCGCCTTGGTAGAACACGCTAAAGCCACTTAAGCCTAATAAAACATAGGCCAGTTGAGATAAAAATGCGGCATTGCGTCCGCCCATGCAACCAGTGAGCAATACTGCCCCAATTTGCATTGTGACGCTAATCGGCTCAATGACTAAGCGGTTACCCTGATTGAGTAATGGCACTACTAAAGCTGGCTGCAAAAAAGTGCTGCCAATGGTTAGCAATAATCCGGTTAAGGCCCACAGGAGTTGTAACGTAACTGGCACAGACTTTAGGGTTTAAAAATTTAAGGAGTGAATCAGAGACGAATAAGAGATGAAATAATCATACGATGTTTGGGGTGATGATCAATCTATTCGGTCTCCCTATCCTACTACAGCTATCATAGTGCCCCAATACTTCATGCCTAAGTAAGCTGCTGGTGCATCAACTATGGCTGCGCTAGATTTGTGGTTATTTAAAATAGTTTTGGCACGTTAAAAGTATTTGACCACCCCCCGCCTGTGGCGTACCCCTCCACGGGAGGGGAATTGAAGACTTGAAAAAATTCCCCTCCTGTGAAGGGGTGGCAGGCTCTGCCTGACGGGGTGGTAGATTATAGTCATTTAAAATAGTTTTGGCACGTTAAAAGTATTTGACCACCCCCCGCCTGTGGCGT
>JBAXSK010000071.1:0-16919 GCA_037130765.1 Pseudanabaena sp. ELA607 | reverse complement strand
CCTCTCCCAAAAAGGGAGAGGGGAACAAGGAAAAAGCTAAAAATGACTCTTGCTCTCCTTCTCCCGCTCTGGGAGAAGGGGCTGGGGGATGAGGGCAGTTCTTAATTCCGCTTAATTGAGGTTCTCGCGTTGCATCAGCGCTTGTCTAAGATGCGTTCGGCGATTTTGTCAGGAACTTCTTGCAGATGATTGAATTGCCGCTCGAAGAAGCCGACTCCCATAGTCAAGGAGCGAATCTCAACAATTAAATTATGTTGATCAGCTTCAGGCAAATAGACGGTAATCACATCCCAATTTTGCCAGTGAGGTTTGGCTTCGTAACCGAGGATTTGACCACGCCGCCCACTGACGAGACGCAATACACTGGAAGTATAAACATTAGGAATCGAAATTTCGACTAAATCAACGGGTTCGAGCAAGACTGGTTCACATTTGTGCATTCCCTCTTGCATCGCAAGGCGTGCCGCTTGTTTGAATGCTTGCTCGGAACTGTCTACGGAATGATAGGAGCCATTGGTCAGAGTCACAGCAATATCAACCACAGGGAATCCCAAAGGACCTTTATCAAGAAATTCCCGTACCCCAGTTTCTACGCCGGGGATATATTGCTTGGGAACAACACCGCCGACAATAGTTTCATTAAATTTGAACCCTGTCCCCCTTTCCATCGGCTGGATATTAAGATAGACATCGCCAAATTGACCATGACCACCGGATTGATGCTTATAGCGACCGTGGCTCGAACCAACTTTACGAATGGTTTCTTTATAGGGTACTTGGGGTAAATGATTAGTCATGGGCAAATTATATTTACGCCGCAGCCGTTCTATGGCAACTTGCAGATGAATTTCTCCCTGTCCCCAGAGAATCACTTCGTGGGTATCGCCGTGTTGTTCCCAATGCAGGGAGGGATCTTCTTCGCAGAGACGATTTAGGGCTGTGCCGAGTTTGACTTCATCGTTACGATTAATAGCCATCACCGCCCAAGCATAAACTGGTTGAGGTAATGCCACCACGGGTAACTTTAAGCTTGCGGCCCCATCTGTACCTAAGCCATTACCGAGCAAAGTATCGCCAGTTCTAGCATTTTCTAGGCGGGCAATAGCGAGAATATCTCCGGCTTGGGCTTGGGTAATCGGTTGCAGTTGGCTACCCATAAGGCGATACATTCCACCCATACGGCTACCGTTGAGGGATTCCCCATCACGGAGTTGACCTTGCCACAGCCGCACCAGAGAGATTTTCCCTCCCTGTTGGCTGTAACTGGTTTTGAGTACTTGGGCTACGGTGGCAGCGGGATAAGCGGTCAGGGCTTGACGACGGGCAGCGGTGCTTGTAGGGGGTGGTACTTCGGCGGCAATAGCTTTGAGTAAAGGACGCACCCCATAGTCCATTTCCGCAATGCCAAAGAAAACTGGCACAATTTGATCGGCAGCGAGTTCTTTTTGGAAATCCGTTAAAATTTCGCTGAGGGGAGGCTGAATATCTTCTAAGAGTTCTTCTAATAAATGGTCATCAAATTGGGAGAGGGTTTCGAGCATTTGCTCCCGTAAATGATGTTCCGCTTGGGTAACCTCGGCTTCTAAAGGAACCGGTTGCGGCGGCTTTTTCGGTGCATATTGATAAGCTTGTTCAGTAATTAAATCCACAAAGCCAATAATTTGATCCTTGCGACTCAAGGGATATTGTTGCGGCACGAGGGGGCGGCTCGAAATTTTCTGTAATGCCTCAATAAAAGCGAGGAAGTTAGGGGCATGGCAACTATCTTCACCACAGGCTCGATCCATTTTATTAATGAATACCAGATGGGGAATTTTCCAGTTGTCTAGAAACTGAAACAACGGCGCAAGGGTATTAATCCGGTCGATCACGGGTTCGCAAACCACAATGGCTGCATCAACACCGATGAGAGATTGATAGGTTTCGCCGAGAAATTCCACAGAACCCGGACAGTCTAAAAAATTGAATTGTAGATCTTCATAGTTGGTATAGGCTAAATTGACTTCTACACCCATAGAGCGCTCTCTAGCTTCGGCACTACTATCACCAACGGTATTTTTTTCGGTGGCTTTACCTTTACGGGAAATAGCTCCGGTGACAAAGAGTAAACTTTCGAGCAGAGTGGTTTTGCCACTCAGATATGGGCCAACAATGGCGATATTGCGTACAAGTTCTTGCATAATTTTTTCATCCCAAGGATTTATCCTAATGAGAGCAACCTTCCCAGAGTCTGTGCTGCTAGGTTCTGAAGATGGTCTGGTTGGTGAATATGCTTTAATTTTCAAATCTGGGGGAAAGCAATCTATAAATCAACAGACTATCTTTTGAATTGCTTCACTTTTCGTTATTAGTTGCTCAATTAGTTGTTAAATATCTTGATCTACCGCAGCGAGATGGCAAAAATCGGGCTTCTATCCCTCATCCCCTAACCCCTTCTCCCAGGGCGGGAGAAGGGGAGAAAGATTAATTTCTTGTTCCCCTCTCCCAAGGTGGGAGAGGGGCTAGGGGTGAGGGTAATTGAGTTGTGCCTAGGTCCCAATATGTCCCAATCAGGCTTCTATCCCCCTACCATCAATGCAGCACAATTTCTAGGCGATTCCTAAGCGATAAAACGATGGGGACTAAATGCCTGCATCATGGCTTGAATTGGCGCTGATGGTGCATCATTAACCACGTAGTTTGCAAAATTTACTGCCAAAGCTGGCACATAGGCAAAAGGAGTGGTAAATCCTGTAAACAAATGCACATTCTGCGGTTCAGGCAAAGCCCCCACTAAGGGCAAACTATCCCGACTAAAAGACACCAGAGTATGATACCAATTCCCGTGAAGTTCACTGAGTTGGGGTAATAGAGCCATCATCCCTTGGCGTATCATCCCTTCACTTTGGGACTGATCAATCACTAAATCAGAATTACTATGCACGCGGCTCACCTGTCCGATGCGTAATTTGCCATCCTGAAAAGGAATCGCGCCAATGTCAATCGATGGGGGTAAAAATTCGTGATTTGCTGCTTGCCAATGGACATCCTGACTCGATGTACTAGCAGTAGTTTCAATGGCAAACCGATTGGTGATGGCAGGCATAATCATTGCCTGGGGCTGAATTACTGAAGGTAATGGCCATAATTCCAAAACTTCAGCATGGGTAAAGTAAATGCAGTCGGCTAAACTTGGCAAGCGAGATTCCTGTAATAACCGTCGCGACCAGCCACCACTACAAACCGCCAGATCCATCCCATAAAAATTCCCTTGATCCGTTTCGACCCCAACCACGCGACAGCCATCCCGTTTCAATGCCGTTACCGTTGCTGGGATAATTGTTCCACCCAAACGCTGCAAACCCTGCAAATATCCCTGCACTAACTTAATCGGATTGATATGACCATGTTTAGCGTGCAATGCCCCGCGTAATACAGCAGGACTGGCTTGGGCTAAGGCTGGCTCGAAATCAATCACCTCGGCGCGACTCAACCAAGGTAATTTAGTTTTTGCCCCATCATCGATGTCATAGCTAAATACATCAGGAACCGCCTCCCCTTCACCTACAGTTAACAATAAATCTAAGGTGCGTAACTCTAAATCATTGAGTTGTGGCCTGGTTAACTCTGTGGCTAATTCCCCATAACGCTGCCAACTATGACCGAAAATTTCGGCGATCATCCGATCACTGGCTGCCCAATAGGGAATACCGCCATAACTTGCTCTGGTGGCACTGGGACGGATTTTAGCTGATGGTTGTCCTGGGGTGGCAGTGGTTAAATCAGCCCCTAATAATGGTTGTGATAATGGTTTTAATAGGGGCTGCGGCTCAACTATGGCCACTGATAGTCCAGCTTTTTGCAATTCGTAACCCAAGGCTGCCCCAGTTAAGCCGCCACCAATTACGAGCCAGTCATAGGTGTGAGTCATGGATTACGAAAGAGATTCCCGCGCAATTTTGACCGCCACAATAAAACTAACCACACTCAGGGGTAAACTCACCCCCAAAATTGCCCAAGTATTAGTTATGCCCCAGTCCGGCTGACCGGAGGATAGTTCAAAAATGCAGCCCACAAAAGCAATGGTGGCAATTATCGACACAAGCAATAAAATCTGAGCTTTGGGACTGTACATAGTTCGTTAAGGTCTAAATTGGGAGTAAATAAATTTATGAATTATTTGTAAATTATGGCCATAATTTGGCTCAATCGTCTGAGAGATTTAGAGCCTATTCCCAGAATAACCCATCGCCTAGTCTTTCCATCTTGACCGCGCAACTTCAGCCTAAAACTTGAAACTAAAATTCCCCCTAACCACAGCAACGCAATCAGGAGGAATTATTTTTGTGCAAATTTAGTTGGGGCGAATTTGGCTATTAATGGTGATTCCGTTAGTATCAGCATCACCCTTGACGTACTTCCCCCACCCCACTAACCACTAATCACCCGTCAAAGAGCTAACCACATTGGGTTCCATAGTGCGATAAAGGTTCGCCCCAACAGCCCGCAGTTTACCCTCAATGTTGTCATAGCCGCGATCTAAATGATGCAAACCTGAAACCACTGTCTCACCGTCGGCAGCCAGTCCAGCTAGCACCAAAGCCGCTGAGGCCCGTAAATCCGTAGCCACCACTGGCGCACCGGATAAAATTGGTACACCGGTCACCACGGCCACATTACCCTTAAGGCGAATATTTGCCCCCATGCGACTCAGTTCGGCGACATGTTGCAGGCGATTTTCAAACACGGTTTCGGTAATCACGCTATTTCCTTCGCACACCGACAACAAAGCCATAAATTGCGCTTGCATATCGGTCGGGAAGCCTGGATAGGGCAAAGTTTCAATATCAGCACCGCGATATTCTTGCTGGCCAATCACCCGCAAAACATGGGGCGCTTCTTGAACTATTTTCACGCCGATTTCTTCTAGTTTGGCGATTGCCGCACTCAAGTGATGGGGCACAACAGGCCCAATGGTCAAATCTGAACCGGTAATGGCAGCAGCCACCATAAATGTCGCCGCCTCGATCCGATCGGGAATGGCCGCAAAATCTACGCCGTGCAACCGCTCCACCCCATTAATCACAATGGTTTTCGTGCCAGCACCGACGATATTCGCCCCCATCGCCCGACACATATCGGCTAAATCTACCACTTCTGGCTCTTGGGCGGCATTTTCAATAATCGTCTCCCCATCGGCCAAAGTCGCCGCCATCATCAGGGTTTCCGTAGCGCCAACGCTAGGGCAATCGAGATAAATTTTGGCTCCCCGCAACCTACCATCGCGATGTTTAGCATAGGCTTCGACAATGCCATGATGAATTTGCACATCCGCCCCCAGCAACTGCAAACCCCGCACATGGAGATCCACTGGTCTAGCACCAATGGCACAGCCCCCCGGCAAAGGCATCCGCACCGAACCTAACCGCGCTAACATCGAGCCAATGGCAAAAAAGCTGGCCCGTAATTTACTCACCAAATCATAGGGAGCCGCATTGGTAGCAATATGGCTCGGATCAATCAGCACCGCATCGCCATCCCGTCGTACTCCTACCCCCAATGCCGCCAAAATATCACTAAACCGCTGCACGTCAGCCAACATCGGCACATTGCTAATGCGGCAAGGCTCCGATGCTAATAAAGTCCCTGCCATCAAAGCTAAAATCGAATTTTTGGCCCCACCTACTTGCAGATGTCCCGCTAGAGGTACTCGACCTGTAATGCGTAAAACTGGCACTTCTGCCGCCATAGAATCATGATGAGCCATAGTAGTTTCTGGAACTGCGGGATGATGGTTGGGGTGAGCAACGGAAGGGATATCAAGCAAGTTTTTTTGTATAGTCATGGAAAAAATGGCTATGGGGTTGAGACTGGAGGATTGGAGATTATTTCGGCAAGCTAAAAAATATATTAAAATGTGTTAAAAATATTATTTAGCCATGATTTGTAGATTGAGATTTACAGACAATTTAGCCAAACTTTAGTCAGCTCGGATATAGGGCTTTAGCTTGATCATGCTAGTAAAGCAGCTTCAAGGCGCGGGTAATTTACGCGGGTTAATTCACTGGTTAATTTAATCGTTACTAAGTCCCATCCAACAACTTAATAACTTTTAACTTTGGCTAGCACTGTAGCCGAATTACAAATTTGATGCAATTGCCTCAAGCAGTTGATTTGGTAAGAGATGGCGGCATTTTTAGGGCACATTTCATCACAAAGCCTCACATAATAACCTGCGACATGATCTCCCAAGATTTGGTCTTCATAGCGGCATTTTTTAGATTAGTAGTAGATGCGGCAATGATTTTGTGATTCCGTCATTAGATGGCGGCGGAAATGCACGCTACAACGTACTATTAGAAATGTCTGGGATTGGCTGAGGCAATTTTTGGCTCACCACAGCATTGCAGGAATGCTAAGCCATCTCTAGCAATAGCCCATTTATACCAACAGTAAGTGTATTTACTCATTATCAGTGATGAGGAACCATCAAAATATAGCAAATAACACAGTTGATCCCATAGACAACTCTAGAGGGCACAATTTTTTGGCTGCTTTTCGTGAGAAA
The DNA here is from genome assembly GCA_037130765.1 of Pseudanabaena sp. ELA607. GTDB lineage: Bacteria > Cyanobacteriota > Cyanobacteriia > Pseudanabaenales > Pseudanabaenaceae > JBAXSK01. Next base: position 10,372 of record JBAXSK010000071.1, on the reverse strand, counting down.
TTTTGGCGATCTAAGTCTTTACAGCGCCAGCTAGTATGGTTTGCCATTGGCACATGGCTGTTTGTGGCTTTATTAAGTGGTTGCACCAGTTTAGTGAATGGTACAAGTGGGCGTAGTCGGGGCATCAACACCCCTTTAAGCTTGACCGTACCGAATCCTAGCCGCGTTGTGATCGGTACGACCAGTAAAGTCCGCACCCTCGATCCGGCGGATGCTGACGGTTTCTTTGCCGGAAATATTCTTTATAATGTCACTGAAAGTTTATATTCTTACAAACCAGGCACGACGGAATTAATCCCTAAATTAGCCAGTGATTTCCCCACAGTCAGCGAAGATGGGTTGTCTTACATAATTCCTTTGCGGGCTGGGGTAAAATTTCACGACCGGACTGATTTTAATGCCTATACGATGAAGTTTGCCCTAGAGCGATTTATTAATGCCAAGGGTGCGCCTTCCTATCTTTTAGCTGATGTGATCGACAGCATTAGCGTTCCCGAACCTATGCAATTAGCGATTCGGCTCAAGAAACCTTTACCGGCTTTTCCACGAATTTTAGCTTTTACTGGGGCAGCGGCGATTTCGCCCCATGTATATAAGCGGGTTAAAGATCCGAAAACTGGGCAATTATTATTCATACCGGATCAAATTGTGGGTACAGGGCCTTATCAGTTGACCCAATACCAAGAAGGGAGTTATTTACGTTTAGATGCGTTTCCTGATTATTGGGGTAAAAAGCCCCTCAATCGTGGCATTGATATTCAGTTTTTTACGTCAGCATCGAATCTAATCAATGCGTTTAAAACAAAGGCGATTGATTTAGCTTTCCAAACGCCGACACCGTTACAAATTCGTAATCTGCAAAATAATGCCGCTGAAAATGGCTGGAGTGTGATTACCGGTAAAGGGCCGACGATTCTTTATATGTCCCTCAATACCCGCCAAGCGCCTTTAAATGATATTCGGGTACGTCAAGCCTTAGCCTCAGCGGTGGATCGTCCTTTACTCAAAGATCGAGTATTTTTAGGACAAAGAGAACCGTTATATAGCTTATTACCAGCGACTTTCGGCAGTTACAAGCCATCATTTCAAGAAAAATATGGTGATGCTAATGGCAAGGTAGCGCGGCAATTACTCCAAGATGCTGGTTATTCCGATGAAAATCCGGTGCAAATATCTATTTGGTATACGCCGAAATATGGCGGCAATGGGGATTTGGTAGTCAGTACCCTCAAAGCTTCCCTAGAGCGCACGGTGGGTAAAATTATGCGCATCAAAACCGAAAGAGTGGAAAACAGTGTCGGGTATTCTTTCCTCGAAAGAGGAGCCTATCCAATTTATTTATTAGATTGGGTTCCTGACATCCTCGATGCGGATAATTTTCTGTCGCCATTCCTCGACTGTACTGAGCCAAAGGGTAATACTTGCGAAAATGGCAAGAGTCAATATCAAGGCTCTTTCTATTACAACGAAGAATTACAGAATTTATTAAATCGCCAAAAAGCCGAAAAAGATGGTGATGAACGCCGCAAACTGGTTTTCCAAATTCAGGATTTAGTGGCGCGGGATGTGCCATTTATTCCCCTGTGGCAAAATAAGGAATATGTCTTTGTGCAAAAAGGTTTACAGGGCGTGAGTTTAGAGCCAAGTCAGCAATTGACTTATAGTAATATTCAAAAAGGAGAGTAGTGAAAGTTAACTGATTAATTGAGCCGTAATTTGCGACACTAATAATCGGTGCTAATAACCAGCGCGAATAATATTCGAGTGTGCCTCATCATTTAGATATGAAGAGAAAGCAAATTAATTTCTTGTGAATTGATTTTTTGTGCTCCCTAATGACTAGGCTAAATATTCATCTCAACTCTATCTATGGCTAAAGGTCGTAATTCCCATTCATTAACCAACTCAGGCAATAAAAACCTCAAAAAAGGAGATTTACCCCAAAAAGATTGCCTGATTTGTCAGCGCCCTTTTACTTGGCGGAAAAAATGGGCGGACTGTTGGGATGAAGTAAAATATTGTTCCGAACGCTGTCGCCGCCACAAATAACCCGCCACCTTGACTACTAATCCTATTATCTAGTGGTCAATGCCATGATTAAAATCTATACTGCTCCTGCCATTGCTCAACCGTGGTTAGATCGCCATTGCCTAAGAATGCGAGGCGAATCCTCCTTAAATCCACCATTATTTGCGTGTGTTTTAGGATTTACTGCCACTGGTTTAATTGAGGGAATTTCTGCCGCCGGAGCCACTGCCGCAGCCCGCACCACCACTGCCATTGCCGATGCCGAATTTCTCGCCTTGGGCGCAACTATTTCATTTCCTTTGCCCCCTCTGATTGCTGGGGCTTCTCCAGTGCTGATCAGTCGCGCTGCCATTGCTGAGTTAGCTTTTCCCTATGTGATCATTGATGCGGGTTTACCCATTAAGCCCACGATTCCCCATCTCACTCTAGGAAATACTCCGGCGCAATGTCTGTCCACCGGGCAAGCTTTATCGAGAAAAGTAGTTACAGATTTATTTTGGCAAGGCTATAAACAGGGGCAAGCTTGGGCGGAAAGCGATGCTGATTATTTAATCTTGAGTGAATGTGTCGTGGGAGGCACAACCACGGCTCTGGCTGTATTAACTGCCTTGGGTTTTGCCGCCCACCAGAAAGTTAATAGCTCCCATCCTATTTGTAACCATGAGCAAAAGTGGCAACTGGTGCAGCAAGGACTAAATAGCGCTGGTTGGATCGATTCCGCAACCACGCCGCAAAATGTAGATCCAGAAAATCCAGCATTAGCCCTAATCAACGCTCCCCTAGATCCCTTTGCGATTGTGGCGGCGGTGGGCGACCCGATGCAAATTACCGTAGCGGGAATGGTCTTAGGGGCAATTCATCCCCAAGCTCAAAGCAGCACGCCAACAATCAGCGGCAAAGATATTCTCTTAGCTGGCGGAACCCAGATGTTAGCGGTTTATGCTTTGGCGGCGCGGCTGGCGGCTGTGCTTGATTTGCCTTGGCTACCCGAACGCATCATTGTGGGCACGACACGATGGGTTGCCGAAGACCCCACCGGCAATACTGTGGCATTGGCAGAAATCTTGGGGAATGTGCCGTTAGTTGCGACTCAACTAAGTTTTGCGGACTCAATTTATGAGCAATTACGCGCCTATGAGAGGGGATTTGTCAAAGAAGGTGTGGGCGCAGGAGGAGCCGCCATTGCTGCGAGTTTATGGGCTAATTGGGGACAAACTGAGCTATTAAACGCGGTAGAAGTGCAAATGTCACGGGTAATCGCAGCTAGTCAGCACAACCAGTGACAATAAGATTAATTACGGCTAATAGTTATTTTTAATTAATAATGGGACATTTTTTGAAGGTAGTATTTAGTACTAAAGTGCTTACTACGAGACTCTCAAACTGTGGTATTGCGTGCCTTAGCGCTGTCTTCAAGCACATTGCATCAACTATAAATATTAATAGCCAAGGATAAGGTGAATTCTGTTTCCTTTATCCTTAGCTATTATTTTCTATGCTGTGAAGAAAATACGGCGAACTTAAGGCGCGACTTGTACCTCTAATACTTCAATTTTGCCCTGTTCATTAAGTTCGGCAATGTGAGTACCCCGTACTGAGAAAATTTCCCCACTTATTTTTTTGCCCGCCATAGCCCAAGTTGCTTCAATGCCTTGCTCGGTGCGTCGCGTCTGCCAAACTCGTTGCATCCCAGCATAGGTATTAAAGAACGTGCGATACAGTTGCTCAATGTTGGCTTTCCCCTTGACCTTATTTGCTCCAGAGGGCAGAATCTCCGCATCATCGGCAAATAACTCAACTAATTCTTTAAAAGCGGCTTCGTCTTCAGTCGCTCGATCTGAAAGTTTAAAATAGGCATCTAAGACTGTCATAATGTAGAGCTTTCCCTTTAGCTAACTACATCGCACATCATTGCGCTTTGTAAATTTGTTTACATCATCCAAGGGGATTAATTGCCGATGCTTTAGCCCCAAGTTCTATCTTAAGAACGAAGTCCAAAAGTACTAGAAACCGAATTCTAAAAATGTAAGGAACGATTAATAATCAAGAGCGCTCCGGTCGGTAAATTTAATAAAGGATGTTCGCCTAATTCCGTCCAAACTTGCGGGGGGGCAAATCCCTGATCGGAACCCAGCCAGGCAATCACGCTGCTACATTTGAGTAAATCCCTAGAACGTAACAATTCCCAAATTTGGGCATAGCGACTCTGTAAATTGAGGATGACCACCACTTCCGCCCATTCTAAAGCCTGTTCAACATCGGCGACTTCGGCACTAGCATTGAGTACAACTAGCTTATCAGTGCCAAGGGTCAGAGGCGCTTTCATTGCAGCAGCAGCAGCTAAAGGAGCGCAAATCCCCGGCACAATGGTAATGGGAATGTCTGGATCTTGATTGTGCACCCCCGCCATAATATAAGTGAACGCACTGTAAAAACTCACATCACCATCATCAATAAAAGCAATGCTTTTGCCTTGGCGCAGTTCCCTCGTAAGCTGAATTGCGGCAGTCTGCCAAGCGGTGCGTAAAACGGTGCTGTCTTTGACGGGCAAAGCAAGGGGCATAGTTTGTTGCTCAGGCTTGGCATAATGGGAAGCGATGCGCTCGGCAACCGTAGACCTGCCCCCCCGTCCAGCGGCAAAAGCGAGAATATCCACCTGCCGTAAAATGCGAAATCCTTTGATGGTTAATAGTTCTGGATCATTGGCTCCGACCCCAATTCCATAGAGCGTGCCATGCTGGGAATTACCATTATTGGCATTATTAGAACTAGCAGATTGGGAATTGGGGTGCAGACTAGCCATCGTTTTCTTGTCCTAAGAGCAAACGTAACGCCATTATCGCAAATAATAACGCTGCCATCGCTTTTAGTATTCGGGTTGGTACAAAGTGCGCAATTTGTTCGCCAAATACCACGCCAATCAAACTGGCTAACAATAATGCCAATGCTGAGCCAATAAATACTGCTTTGGTAGCACCAGAACTACCACTCAGACTCAAGGTAGCTAGTTGGCTTTTATCGCCTAATTCGGAAATGAAAATTGTGCCAAAGCTGAGGGCGAAAAGTTGCCAATCCATAGCTAAATCCTCATAATTTCATAGTGGGAGCTTCGTAGTCAGGGCTTTAGCCCTATACCTTGATCATGAACTTGATGATTCTTGATTATTTGATGATTAAATTGCCCCTAAATTAACTCACCGCATCCCAAACCAAGCTAATCGATAACCCCAGAAAACTAGCTGCTGCTAAAAGATTCAGCACTTTAGGCGATACTTTTTCCCCTAACCATTTGCCCGCCATTGCACCCAATAAACTCGTCAATACCAGAGCAACTCCGGCTCCGGCAAAAACTACCGCTGGTTGTTTCGATTCAGCGGTGATCATCAAAGTTGTAAGCTGAGTTTTATCACCAATCTCTGCCAGAAATACCGTTAAAAAAGTTGTTACCGCCACTTGCCAAAAATTCGCCCTATTGGTCGCCGGAACAGCAGCGTGGTCGGGAATTTTAACCGATGGTGTTTCTGAGACTAACTCAGGCTCAACTACCAAGGGTTTACTAATAGCATTGGGAAGGGGTGACGGAGGCATAATTAAGTACTGGGGAGGGATAACACTAAATGATCAAAAAGTTAGTGATAAATATCATCACTATCTTTCATAATTGATTCATAGTTTAACTGATTTTGCCACAGGATTCGTCAAACTAACGACCTAAGTTTTGGGCATTTTGGGTGCTGGATGCATTGATTCTGGATGCAGTGGAATTTCCCCTAAGCGCCGCTCTAATTCCGTAAATATTGCCGAGGGAATGGGCACACGCAATGCTTTACCTAAGCGATTTTTTTTCTGCGCCTGTTGTAAGCATGAGGCTTTACGACATAAATAAGCCGAACGCCCCATGCCCTGATCTAACTGAACTTGCGCTAATGGCAGCTTGAGATTGGTAGGCAATGCTGGCACTGCGGCTATATCTTGGGAATTTGCTGGATGATGCACCCGCACCACTCGCCAAAATGCCCCACGATCAGCCACGCAATGACAACTTACACAACGACGGAATAACTTAGCTGCCAAAGAAGCCTAACCCTCCACTGCGGCAGCCGTTAATGGTTCCTCAGTCTCAGGAGCCTCAGTAATTGCCTCATTTTCACTAGTTGCGTCTGCATTAACTGGAGCGGCTGTAGTGGTAGCAATCTCTGCGGCGGCAACCGTTGCATCCTCAATTACTGCTTCGTCCACTGGTTCGGCGACATCGCTAATTGCATCACTCACCTCAGCATCATTGATCTCGGCATCATCTAACTCTTCAGATTCCACCTCAGCTAATTCCGCTGCAGCCAACTCAGCCGCTAACCGTTCTTCCTCTGCCTGTCTTAAAGCCGCATTCTTCAAGCGAATTTGCTCGGCTTCTTCGCGGGCCCGACGCTCTTCGGCAACTTTGCGATCTTCGGCTTCTCGGTCATAACGGGAGGCGCTCTTAATATCAATCTTCCAGCCGGTCAATTTCGCGGCGAGACGAACATTTTGCCCTTCCTTGCCAATGGCTAAACTCAGTTGATCGTCACCAACTAGCACATGGGTTTGGCGTTCTTCGGCATTGATCAGCCGCACCTCCTGAATTTTTGCCGGACTCAAGGCATTAGCAATATAAGTAGCCGGATCAGGGGACCAACGAATCACATCGATTTTTTCACCGTGCAACTCGGCCACTACAGCCTGAATCCGCGCTCCTCTTGCCCCAATACAAGCACCCACAGGATCGACATCCCGTTCCATCGTATCGACGGCAATTTTAGTGCGCGGTCCGACATGGGGCGCATTCGGACGGGGACTAGCTTCCCGCGCTACCGCCACAATCCGCACAATATCGTCCTCAATTTCCGGCACTTCATTGGCAAACAGGTGCACCACCAAACCCGCATCCGCCCTAGAAACCATCAATTGTGGCCCCTTGCGCGGATTCTGATACACAGTTTTTAAATAAACCTTCAGGGTAGAGTTAGGCTTATAAGGTAACTCGTTGGGCAATTGCTCCTTAGGGGGCAACTCTGCTTCTACTTCCGGTTGACCGTAGCCGCTGCTAACCGCCATAATCACCGAGCTATTCTCAAACCGAATCACGCGCCCCTGTAAAACCACTCCTTCCATATCTTGGAATTCCTCTTGGATCATGCGGCGCTGTTGATCCCGCAGCTTTTGAGCCAAAACCTGTTTGGTTTGAATCGCTGCCATGCGCCCAAAATCCCCCTGCTCTGGGGTGACATCGACTACCACTGTGCCACCCGCTTGAGCTTCAGGAGCGACTTCCTGCACTTCCGCTAAGCCAATTTCATGATCGGGATCATTAACTTGAGCCACGATGGTTTTTGTGGCTAAAACCCGAAAGCCTTCATTTTTGACATCCAGTTCCACATCAAAATTACTGAAATGCTCTTCTTCAAAATTATTGCCATCGGAGCGATAAGTTTTGCGAAACTTTTCATAACCTTTTAACAGCGCTTCCCGTAAAGCACTATGCACCGCGTGCCTCGGTAAGTTTCGTTCCTTACTGATCACATCAACCATGCTGCCCAAATTCGGTAAACTCAGCAATGCCATTGTTTCTTGTCTCCTTAGCAAACCGATAAATTGTCAAAAATTTAGTCAAAAAATTTAGATTACCAACCTAGCTGTCTCGGCAACCCAATGCTTAATCATCAGCAGTGAAATCATTAGCCAATTGGCTCCTTGCTAGAACTTATGTTGCCATCACGCCCATAATCTGCCTTTTGGCGTTGCCTTAGCTCTGCTGCTAGCTGTTGCTATATTTGTGTCTTAGGATTGTGTCCCAGACTAATGGGCCAAACCTGTGGCTGTGGGTGCTATCTACACCACACCCGCCACCACGGGATTGTGCAAATTAGTCTGAGATTTGATCTACAGCTAAGTCACAATAAAGCAACGATTAAGACAACTCCACGGAACTAATCACCTCACGGGGGATCTGAATCATCCGTCCCTTAAGGCTGAGGGTAACATACTGTTCATCGCGGCCCACCAGATGACCCGACCAAGACTGCTTACCTCCAAAGGGAGTATGGGCATTAGCGGTCACCAGAAAGCCCCGAAACGAAATAAATTCCCGATCTTGCTTGATCTGGCGATCTGTCCCAGGACTAGAAATTTCTAGCACATAGGCATGGGGAATTAAATCCGCCTGATCAAGTGCTGTTTCTAGCGCAATACTCATGCGTTCGCAGTCATCTAAGCCCGTATGCTGTTCCAGATTACGGATATCCACACGCACCACGGTCGGACTTTTATTGGTATGCAAAACCACATCTACCACTTCTAACCCTAAGGGCATGGCAATTGTTTCCGCTATTTGCAAGATTTGGGGTACTAACGGGTGAGTCATAAAGGAACCGAAAAAAAACAGCAAAGCAAACGGAGTTACCCATGCCTAAAAACGCAAAAGAGTGGGTAAATCCCCCACTCCTGACGCATTACCATGTATAACCCAAGGCAAAACATAGATAGGTATTAAGCTGATCACATTCAAAAACGCGACACCTAATTGCTTGGGTCCCGCCGATGAGCCAACCATTGGTTGCCTAGAACACGCCGAAATACAACTATCATTCACATATCACAGTAGCGACGTATGCAAAGAACAGTCCATAAGTTCAGCTAGCGAATTGTTATCGAGCTTTTTAGGCACTATATACTACCAAACATATCACATCAAAATTACTCTTGATGTAACTTGTTACACTAAAAATGCTATGGCTACTACAGATTTTAAGCAATTAAGCGTAACTTGACTGAAAGCTGATTTAAGGTGGTGCAGCCATGATTTGTAAGGCAGTTGATTTCAGTTTAATGGGATATAAATATCAATTAAGGGATTTTGATGATATTTCGTGGGATATATCGTGCCCACTGATGGTAAGCTGGATATAAATGAAATAGCTGGGATCAGCCTGTTTGATGGGGCTTTGGCTGAGACCATTGGCAATAAAGTAACTCTGGCTTGGCGCTTTATTCTGTCAGAAAAAATAGTTTTAAGTCGTCTTTTGTAAATCAGGGCGTTCATCCGGTAAGATTGCCCCCGTAACTGGGCATACTGTTAGGCAGACACCACAGTCTATACATACACCAAAGTCGATCCAATACCAAGGAGTTCCTTTTTGGTTGGCTCCATTACCAGGGGCAATACAAGCAACGGGGCAAGCCGGGACACAATCAGCTACGCCTTCACAAATATCACTCACAATCGTATAAGCCATATAAAATCTTGCAGGTTGAATTTCCAGTAAATTTTGGGTAAAAAATCTTAATTCAAATCTTACTTTATACTAGCCAAAAATTAGGTAAATAAAACTTAAATAAATCGTAATTTTTGTCCGTGAGGCGATTGCTCGACATAATCACGAAAACATAATAAGTCAAAAGCTTAAGAAAGTATGTTAATCGCAAGAAATGATCCCTAAGCTACGGATTGATCGAGTAATCAATCGCGAAAATTATGCAACTCATAATTTGAGATCCCTGATATTAGCAACACTATAAACAAAAATTATGAAATAAAGCTCATTTCCTGAGTCAATTTTAGGGACTTAATTCCCTGATTAATTCTTAGTTTTTGCCCCAGTCAGTGGAATTAATCCTCTAACTTTATGCTGATAGCTAAATGTAGGCAAGTTGCGCTATTTTTTGTAATGGCATATTTGTAATGGACTAGATTACACAAATCAAAACTAGAGAAGAATTACTTAGGGGATAGCTTGGAAAAGCAACTGTAGCTTAGTTATTTAACTAATATACTGCTGATTAACAGTCTAAAATAATGGCACTTAACTCATAATTTTACTACAAAAAAGTAACTATTAATTTGGTAAGTATTAACAATCAAAATTAAACTCATTAAACCCAAGATTACTAACCCATTTGTACTTCTGAAGTATTAAATCCAAATTAAAGTTTCAACCAAGATTTACTGCAATAGACTCCACCAGCCCCAGAACATATATCGAGTCACGCTTTCATCACTAGTTAAAGATTTCATTAAGTTAATGTTTTATTCGGGATCGCTGAATGCCTTGACTTGACTAGATTCCACCTGAATTTGGCGCAAAATATTATAAGGGATAATCAAAATATGCCACCGGCGTATTTTATGGCAAAAGTTAAACATATGAGAAAAACTCAAAGTGATGTAACTGCTTGTCGTTTTTGCAAGCACTATAACCCAGAAGGCAGGCGTGGCGGTAGTTGCGGTATGCTCAATGTTTCTGTGGAGGCGGAGTGGCATTCTTGCAATCTAGCCGTGTCGCCATTTATTTCAATTTGGGATCAGGGGGAA
>JBAXSK010000070.1:0-17034 GCA_037130765.1 Pseudanabaena sp. ELA607 | reverse complement strand
CCAAACTGTATAAGCTAACGTATATTCTACTTCCTGTTACCTAAAATACTCCAAATTGTATCAGCCAAATATTTTTTTGTTGCTTTTTTGATGATATGGTTATAGCCTGTGCCAAAAAAGTATTGAAGCGATCGCAGGTCAAGCAGTTCTGGAATATCTCACCCAGCGCGATAACATGGCAAAAGATTTAAGCGATCGCCAAGGGTTTACAAGCTGGCAAATTTATCGGGGCGATCGCTAAAATCTGTGTCGGCGGCGGCGGCGGTCGTCCTAACCTCGCTCAAGCAGGTGGGAAGGATGCTAGCAAGTTGCCAGAAGCGCTAGAAGCGGCGGAAAATCAACTAAAACATGCGCTTGGTAATCTTTAAAGATTTCCTTAGAGCAATCACCACCGCGAAGATTATCAACAGGAAAAGTGCATCCATGAGTAACGAAAGTAATAGCAAAGATAGTTTTAAGGACAAATTTGCTTTCAAAGTCGAAGGTTTCGAGTCCTTGGTTGATGATGTCAAACAGTTACTAAACCTTGATCAACTGATCGATCTTGCTCAAAAGTTAGATGAGAAACAAAAATCTGGTGAGATTCGGACTGAAGTAAATATTACTTCGCGTCCCCTATCTAGCATTCCTCGCCGTGGAAATATTCCCCGATCGCCTCGTGCTGCAACTTCTACAACAGAATTTTCCAGAGGCGATCGCGAAGTTACATCGCCAGATGTGGTTAAACCTGATGTTCCTAAAGCTGATATTGGCGCTGATATTGGCAAGGATAGTAATCCAGAGAATAAGCCATCCGCGATCGCTGAATTAGTGGGTGGTTTGGGCGATACCTTAGCCCAACTGCGCGATCTAGTAGAAATTCCGCTCAAACGCCCTGATATTTTGGCAAGGTTAGGACTAGAACCACCCAAGGGCGTTTTATTGGTTGGTCCTCCTGGGACAGGGAAAACTTTGACGGCGCGATCGCTAGCTCAGGTTTTGGGTGTAAATTACATTGCGATCGTTGGACCAGAAATTATTAGCAAATACTATGGTGAAGCGGAAACTCGCTTACGACAAGTTTTTGAGAAAGCAGCGAAATCTGCACCCTGTTTGATTTTTATCGATGAAATCGATGCGCTCGTTCCCAATCGAGCCAATGTGGAAGGAGAAGTAGAAAAGAGACTGGTAGCACAACTATTGGGCTTAATGGATGGATTTGCGGAAACAACGGGCGTAATTGTTCTTGCGGCAACTAATCGACCTGATGCGATCGATCCAGCTTTGCGCCGTCCAGGGAGATTCGATCGCGAGATTATTTTCCCCATTCCCGATCGCCATGCTCGCCGTGAAATTCTATCCATTCATACGCGATCGATGCCTTTGACGATTGATGTGGATTTGGATGATATCGCTGATCGCGCCTATGGCTATGTGGGCGCGGACATTAAGGGACTCTGCCAAGTGGCGGCGACTAACGCTCTACGCCGACAGGTGGCAACAATAGTGCGATCACTGATCTTGTAGGTTGGGTTAAGGAACGCAACCCAACTATGAGAAATTATAACCTTATTGTAGAGTTACTGAAATCTCTTTCTCTGACGAAGTGAGAACTCCCATTTTATTAGCGAGGAAATATTAAGGTAAGGAATAAAGGCAATGTTGGGTTTCGTGACCTCAACCCAACCTACGACTACTAAAATTGATAGTGTATTCATTTATATTCTTGATACTCAACTAAAAGCTTTTGTAAACCCTGATTTATCGTACTGCACTAATGAGGAGTTTGAAGTTTTGATAGCTCAGGCAGCTTCAAGGCAATAGCCCCGAAATAGTTAGACATTACGTTAAATATAACATCCCTTGGCAAATATTCGTAATCATATCAGCTAATTTTTTTAGCTTAATAGGCTTACTTAAATATTCATTAGCTCCTACCGCTAGACATTTTTCGCGATCGCCTTCCATCGCTAAAGCAGTTAAGGCGATAATCGGAATATCTACTAAATCAGGATCGAGGCGAATTTGTTTAATTGCTTCGAGTCCATCCATAACAGGCATCTGGATATCCATCAAAATCAAGTCGGGATGATGCGCTTTGGCAAGATCGATCGCCTCTTGTCCATTAACTGCTGATAAAATGCGGTAGCCCTTAGCTTCGAGGTAACTGGAGAATGTCGCAATATTAGCCGCGTTATCTTCTGCTAGCAAAATTAAGGGTGAAATTAGTCCTTCAGTTTGGCTTTCACCGATCTGAGGCTGTCCTGACAATTCCTGCCCAGTTTGTTTTTCGATTTGTTCTTCGATCGCTGGATCGCCGATATTAATGGGAAGATTAATCGCAAAGCAACTACCGACTCCCACCTCACTTGTCAGTTCTACGTTCCCTCCATGAATTTCGACAAGTCTTTTGACTAAAGCCAAACCCAATCCAGTGCCATCATGTTTACGGTTCAGCGCACTATCGATTTGGATAAATGGTTGAAAGAGTTTTTGGATGTTCTCTGCTGAGATACCTATTCCTGTATCAGTCACAGCGATCTTTATGTAATTTAGCGGCGTTGGATTAGTTGGACTACTTTCAAGTTGAACTTGCGATACTTCTAAAGTGATTGTCCCTCCTTCCAGAGTGAATTTAACAGCATTATTCAGCAGATTGATTAAGACTTGTCGAATCCGCCTTTCATCGATCATTATTTCTGGTAAATACTTAGGAATTTTATGTATTAATTGAATTCTCTTTGTTAATGCTTGCTGCTTGATAAATGCTAAGCTTGACTTGCAGAGGCTGTCGATATCTGTTGCTGTTAGTTCTAGCGTAACCTGTCCAGACTCGATTTTTGCTACATCGAGAATGTCATTAATCAATGCTAAAAGATGCGTACTGCTACTCTCAATGGTTTTCAATGCTTTAAGTTGACGTTCGTTAATACTACCAAATACTTCGTCCTGAAGAGCTTCATTCATGCCCAAAATCGAATTGAGGGGTGTCCGCAGTTCATGGCTCATGTTGGCGAGAAATTCGTCTTTAAGTCTGGTTGCACGCATCAGTTCTTCGTTAGCTAGATGCAATTTTGTTTCAGATTGTTTGCGATCGCTAATATCAAAATTAACCCCGATCATACTTTCCGCATTACCTTGAGCATCTCGCGTAACTTTTCCATAGGCTTTAATGAAGTGAACGCTGCGATCGGGATGAATGACTCGAAATTCACAATCATATTCTGCTTGTCCTAAGACGGCTTGTTGGAGTAAAGTTTCAGTGGCGTGACGATCATCGGGATGGATCGCGTTTGACCAAATTTCATAGGGTATGTGGAAATTAGTTGCTTTTAATTCTCCATACAGTTCATACATCCGATCGTCCCAAACAAGAAGATTCCGTTGAATATCCCATTCCCAACAACCGATCGCCCCAGATTTCAGAGCTAAGGTCAGGCGATCAGTGATGTTTTGTAATTGTTGTTCAGCTTCTTTGCGATCGCTGATATCTTCCACAATTCCTTCAATCGCCAAAAGTTTCCCTGTCTCATTTCTAACAGGATGTTCGGAAACTTGAATGGTACGAAGACTTCCATCAGGATGAATAAAACGCATCTCACTTTGACAAAAATCTTGCTCACCTTGAAGCATAGATAACAGCCTTTTTTTTGCGTTTGGAATTTCTTCTGGTAGCCAGTTGACAACATCACTCCAGGGTTGACCCAATATATCTTCTTTGATCAATCCAAAAATAGGACAGGCTCCATCGCTGACGTAACTTAAAATTCCTTCCACTCCGCTATGACTAAAGACAACAAATTTTTCGCCCATATTATCTACTAATCGTTGAAATTTATCCCGACTTTCTTCTAGATTTTTCTCCATTACTTTGCGATCGCTAATATCTTGAATTTGAGAAACGAAATAAAGCAGTTCTCCCTGGGAATTCCTGACTATAGAAACACTGAGATAGCCCCAAATAAATCTTTGTTCTTTTGTGAAGTAACGTTTTTCTAAATTGTAGTGAGTAATTTCCCCCGCCAACAATTGCGACAGCAAATCTAAATCAGTCGAGAGATCGTCGGGATGGGTAATTTCTTGGAACCTCATTTCCAACAGTTCTGTTTCGCTGTAGCCCAAAAAATTGCAGAGGGCGGGATTAACTTTGAGAAATTCTCCTAAAGGAGACACCAAGCACATTCCAACAGCCTTTGTATCAAAGGCATTACGGAAACGTTCTTCACTGATTTTGAGAGCTTCTTGTGCTTGTTTGCGATCGCTAATATCTTTCCTGATGCTTAAAAAGCCGATTGGTTGCCCTTCATCGTCCTTAAGGCTTCTCACCGATAGCTCTACAGGAAAGCGAGATCCATCTTTGCGAATATTAGTCCATTCTTGACCCAAAATATCTTGGGTTGCGATCTCCATCACCGTTCCAAATCCCCAATCATTTTGTCCCGCTTCTTTTGAAATGCTCGAATTCCGATCGATACACTCTTGGGGATCGAAGAAAATTTCGGGTGTAACCTTTCCAACAACTTCTTCCATGCTGTAACCTAACATTTTTTCAGCACCAGCATTAAAGGTTTGAATAATGCCACTTAAGTAGTCGGTAGTGATAATTGCGTAATCATTACTATCGAGGATTGCTCTTTGCAGTTTATTAACTTGCCATAACTCTTGAGTTCTCTCTTGGACTGTCAACTCCAGTGCTTGATTAATCTTTTGCAGTGTTTTCTCTGCTTCCGATAAAGATGCAGTTCTTTCTTTAACCAGACGTTCTAGCTCAATATTGCGATTTTCTAGCAGAGTTACTTTTTCTGATTCTAGTTGTTCTACTTTTGCCTCTAAAACCTTGGCTAAATTATATATTTCAGTCGGATTTAAAGCTTGGAGCAAACTGGTCTGAGTGACGATTCCTAATAGTTCGCCAAATTCACCTGTCACCGCCAAACGCCGAATTAACCGTTGCTCCATAATTTGCTGCACCGTCAAGAGGTTATCCTCTGGTTTGACGGAAAAGATCGGCGTACTCATCACCGTATGCGCCATACAGGTTTCAAGGTTTAGACCTAGGGCTTGAAACTGCACGACATCACGCTCGGTCACTATGCCCACAGGAATTTGTAGGGAGGTATCAGTACTAGATGTTTCAACAATCATCACCGAACTAATTTTCTGCTCGGCCATCATTTGCGCGATCGCCAACATCGAGCGATCGGAGGCAGCACACACTACATCAGAAGTCATCACCTCAGACACCAATCGCAGCCGCATGAGATCGATGGGTCTGGTAATTTGTCGTAAACTTTCGTGAGTTACCATTCCCACTAGTAGATCTTGATCGTCGAGAAGTGGCAAATGGCGAATGTGATATTGCTGGAGTAGATTGACTGCTAAAAACAAATCTGTAAGGTCAGACTCGTGCAAAGTAACCACAGGATTGGCCATCACCTCTCGGACTAATAGACGATTGAGGTCTTGCTGCTGAGCGCTGAGACGTACCACATCGCGCTCAGTCATTACACCGATCAACTTTTCCCCCTCTAAAACCAAGACACAGCTAGATCTTGTCTCTTGCTGAAATTGTTGCTGATGATTGTCGCTATGATTCTCCGCATCACATTGCGATCGCCCACTACTCATTAAGGCGATCGCCTCCATGACAGTTGCATCCGCAGCCACCACTAAAGGATTAGGAATGATTGCCGACTGCAAATCATTAGGGCGAATAGAATTTGAGAGAAGATACATATATATTTTGCCTCTTATTTCCTGAAATACCTAAATTATATTAGTAAATTCTTAGCTTGATCGACCGCGATCCATCTACATTCAAAATTTTGAGCACTGAGCTACACTGTCTATTCGATAATTGCAAAGAATCACTAGAGTGACAGTAGTGGACAGACACAGCTAATTTGATGCTTTATAAAAATTTGGATGTGTTTACACAGTAAGCTTTTAACCTAAAATATACTGCACTATTTTAGGTGTGTCTGTCCACTACAAGAACTACAAGAACTTTAATTCAGCAATTATCCGCCTAAAAAATAACTGGAAATTCGCAAACATATTTAAAACGGCGCGATTCTGCAATATCAAAAAGACGAAAGGCGAGGTTTAGTGCGATCACTGATCTTGTAGGTTGGGTTAAGGAACGCAACCCAACTATGAGAAATTATAACCTTATTGTAGAGTTACTGAAATCTCTTTCTCTGACGAAGTGAGAACTCCCATTTTATTAGCGAGGAAATATTAAGGTAAGGAATAAAGGCAATGTTGGGTTTCGTGACCTCAACCCAACCTACAAGATCACCGATCGCACTAGAAAAACCATAATTCTCTCCTTTTTGCAAAAGAATTTATCTTCCATTTGGTTCGCGAGTGACAAATACTGCCTCACCTAGCCAATATCCCGGCATCTGATCATAGGATTTGACCTGTAAACCATAGAGAGGATTAGCCACCGTTAAAGTGCGTTGTTGGGGATTGATGGCTAGCAAACCAATGGCGTGTTGAATTTTCACTCCATTAAAAGGTTCCATTACGTGTAATACTGCCAGTTGCTGACGACTCACTAAATCGTTAATAGTTAAATTCGTTTCGTATTGTGGCACTAATCCCAAATCCCTCAGAGCATGAATTTCTGCCAATGTGCTTGTACCTTGGCGACTCGTCTGCGCCAGTTTGACAATATCTGCTTCCGTAATTTGTCGTTCCGGCTGGAGTCGGCGGGAGAGCGTCGCAATGGTCGCCGCAGAGCAACTAAATGGTGTGGTTTGCATAACCACCCCCTGCACGAGGCGCGGCGCTCCTAATAGTTCCGTAATTGGGGCATTCTGATACAGCAAAAACCAGATACTTAAACCACTAACAATGGTAAATAGAATCACCTGCCCTAGTCTTTTCCAATCCAGTCGTTGCCAATCACGCCAGCTACTTTTTTCTAAACAAACCAACAGCCCACAACAAAAAGCACAAACAAATAAAATCACATACCAAAAGTACGCCCCAAGGTAAAGCGGTAAAAACTTAGGCAGCCAAGGACTATTACGTCCAGAGGTCATAATGATAGCGCACAGCGTACCAAGCCCTAAAATGACCGCACCAAGCCAATAACCTTCTTTTTGATGGGCTTGAAAAGCATTTTGTGCCGTGATGCCGCGATCTGCCAGATGCCACCCCACCCAACCACCAGTAATTATGGCTCCCAAAATGATGATGATAGGCATTCTATTTTTGACGCTAAAAGTTTTAGGTAAATATTAGCTAAAAATCGGGATGATAGGATTTGAACCTACGACATCCTGCTCCCAAAGCAGGCGCGCTACCAAGCTGCGCTACATCCCGTGATGCTTTTAATCAGTTTTGGTCATACCCAAAAACTAACTAGAAGCAAACCAAACAACTATAACACAGTTCGCGCACAAACTGGGTAATAAATTCTCGGTTATTAGACCAAATTTTTAGACCAAATTTGATTAGAGGAAATTAACGCGCCAGATTGATGAATCTCATAGCCCAACTAGCAAGATTAACCAGCAAATACCCGATGTTGCAGGGACGGCATTTGGCGGCGCACCTGCTCTAGACGGGACAAGCTAATCTCAGCTACGGCAACACCAATCTGATCGCCCGCATCGGCCAAAATTACCCCCCAAGGATCAATTATCATGGCGTGACCGTGGGATTGGCGGCGAGGCGTGTGCATCCCCACCTGTGCCGGAGCAATTACATAACAGGTATTTTCAATGGCTCTAGCCTGTAACAACACTTGCCAGTGATCCTTGCCCGTATAAGCCGTAAAAGCAGCGGGCACAAACAAAACATTGGCCCCTTGGCGCGACAAATACCGGTATAGCTCAGGGAAGCGCACGTCATAACAGACGGACAAACCTAAGTTGCCATATTTTTCAGAAACATAAATCGGTGGTGGTTTGGTTCCTGATAGAATTGTGGCTGACTCGCGGTAGGTATTACCATCGGGCAAGTTAACATCAAACAAATGCATTTTTTGATAACGAGCCACTTCGACCCCTTCAGGATCAATCAGCACGGCGGTATTAAATAACTTGCCTTGGGTGCTTTGAGGGTCAGTGATCATGGCTGGCACGGGGAAGCCACCGCCCAAAAGGGTCACTTGATAACGTTGGGCCATGGTTACCAGAAATTTTTGACTTTTCTCGGCAATCTCAGTGGCAATCAGCATTTTGGCATCTTCTTCACCCAAAAACGAGAAGTTTTCTGGTAAACAGACGACCTCAGCACCGCGATTTACGGCGAGTTGGATCAAATCTTCGGCCTGCGTAAGGTTTTTGTCTACGTCAGGTACGCTATTCATCTGGACTGCGGCGGCCAAATAAGACTTCATTAACGGTTGCTACGGAAGTGTGGATTTAAGTAGGTGTAATCTAGGTTATCGCGTCACGGGTCGTTCCACACGCTAAAGTTGTGACTATGGATTTACATTTAGTGTAGCAATGGAATCAAATCCCTAGACTTAACCTAATTTCTTTATATTAATGCATATATGAAATATTTACCGCTAAAGTAATTTACTTTTATTATCCATTTTATTGTATTAAGCAATAAATCAAAAATATCTTTAATAAAACGACTCATATTTTACCAAAATAATTCCTAAAAATTCCTATGAACTATCTAATCAGTGTCTGGCGTGATCGCATTGAAGCCGAAGAGGTTTATTCTGTGCTTGAAAAAGATGGTTTCCCCCTCGGTAAAGTCAGTATTTTGGGCAAGGGCTATAAAAGTGCTGACGAATTTGGCTTTATTGATCCGCTGCAACAAGGACGCAATCAAGCGTTATTTATGGGCTATTGGCTTGTACCTTTTGGTTTTTTAGGCGGGGTGGGCTTTAGTTTGGCAACTGATTTGCATACCTTTGCTTGGGCAGGGCCAATTGGTAATCACATCATTGGCGGCTTATTAGGGGCGATCGGTGGGGCAATGGGCAGTATTTTTGTCGGTGGCGGCGTGGGGGTGGCCACGGGTAGCGGTGATGCTTTGCCCTATCGCAACCGTCTCAGCGAAGGCAAATACTTGATTGTGGTGAAGGGCAATGATACGGAAATTCAACAGGCTTCCCGTTTGATGCGTCGCTATCGCCCCGAAAATATCCAAGGTTATCGCGCTCCGTTGTAAGTCTTATTAGCTGTTACAGCCGTTTTCGATTTGATGTAGCACAGATCTTCATCATCAAATTTTTGTGAGGTAGCCATCTGGACTGCTTATGGTGTAATACATCTAAACGCAATAGGCTGTAAGCGCTCTCCCATCTTTCCCATTTTTGATCTAACCTAAAAGTAGTTACCGACAATCTCTAATTTCTTATCTAATTTTCTCTTAGGTTCATGAGCTATGGCTGCGACTCAAACTCCAGAAAAAGCTAAGGCAACGCTCACAATTGCCAAAACCTATCCCAGTTACAAAGTGATCGTCCTTGATGATGACTTTAATACCTTTGAACACGTGGCAACTTGCTTGCTGAAATATATTCCCCACATGACTGAACCAAAAGCATGGGAGCTAACCAATCAGGTGCATTTTGAAGGTCTGGCTATTGTGTGGGTGGGGCCATTGGAACAGGCAGAGCTATATCACGAGCAACTCAAGCAATCCCATTTAACTATGGCTCCTTTAGAAGTGGCTTGATCTTTGGGCAATCCAGATATTTATTAATAATCAAACCTTGGTGAATAATCAAATCTTGGTGGGGCAGGCATCTTGCCTGCCAATAAACCAACAAAATTAAGCCAATAAAATCAAGATTCAAACAAAAACGACACATCTCCCGCCCCTTGCCTGACTAATTCAGGACGTTCCCCCGTCATATCCAAAATAGTCGAAACACCAGCGCGATTTTGGCTGCCATCATCAATAATGATGTCCACTAACTTATCAAAATAATCAAACAATTCCACCTGAGATAGTTCGTAAATATTTTGCTGTGAATTTGACCCTGAACGATTTGCTGCTTTAGCCGACTTAATTTCCTGATTAACTGCTGCACTCCCGCCCGAGGATTTACCATAGCTGCCATTCTTGCCAGACTTAGATTTACCTTTGGCTTTGCCGTAACTGAGCATGGCATCATCAGCCAATTCGTCAGCCAAATCCTCCGATAAACTCGATTGATTTTGCCCTAAATTAGCCGAGCTAGAAATAATAGGATTGCCTAAAGTCGTCAACAACGCCTGACACACTCCATGATCTGGCACACGAATCCCCGTAGTTTTCCGCTTAGGATTTAGCACCAACTTAGGCACTAGCTTAGTAGTCGGCAAAATAAATGTATAAGGCCCTGGAATCAAGCTTTTCATGATCCGGTACGCCGCATCCGTCACCATCGCATAATGGGCAATATTAGATAAAGACGGACACAAAAAAGTGAGCGGCTTATCATTAGACATCTGCTTCAGTTGACGCACCCGCTCAATGGCATCTTTTGAGAGCAGATCGCAGCCAATAGCATAGACCGTATCTGTGGGATAGAGCATCACCGCCCCTTGGCGCAGTTCACCAATCACCTGCTCTAGAGTCCTAGTTTGGGGCGTTTCAGGATGGATTTTGTAAATCTTGGCCACAGCACACCTTGTAGACCTCAGCTACAAAAATCATGGGCTTAAAAAGTTTGCCATAATATTCCCTGATTTGAGCAGCTTGCCTACGCCATAATCACCCCAATAATTACAAAGTCAGAAAAATAACCATAAAAAGACCAACTTATCCGGCTGACATGAGCCTAGATCAGGGTGATGCAGTCTAAATTAAGTCTAAATTCAGCGCACATTAGTCGTACCCACATTGCTACGGGTAAAATATGTCTAGATTGTAAGTAACTGGGGTGCAAGGATTCGAACCTCGGAATGTCTGGACCAAAACCAGATGCCTTACCGCTTGGCGACACCCCATTGTAGCGAAGTTAGTAGCTTTAATAGTTACAGGCTAGATTAATCAAGCTAGATGAACTATTTGCAGCACTTGAACTTTGCGCTTAGATAATATAGCAAATACTGTTGGGGTTATGTCAAGCCCTTTTGTAGATTTTTTTGACGTTTTAGAGCATTTTTGTCCTATTTATTCGGCATCCCGTAACTCATGGAGGTTTGAGCGGTTATGGAATTAGGTGATCGTTATGAATGTGAATTTTGGGAGGCTGGTTGCCTATTATGGGTTGGCGCAAAGGATCATGGTGGGTTAAGTTATGAAACGGTTTGTGAGCAATTGTGGGGTATGGATCCAGCCGGATTTACCACATCCTTGTTAGATCTCAAAATTTTCTTGCCGATGGGGTTGTATCAAGATGATGGCTATCGGGTCAGGGTCGTCATTGGCGATCTCAATGATCAAGAGGCTACGGAATGGGTGGCAATGGTGCGGTGGCAGTTAGATTTATCCTGCGGTGCGATGTTGATTTCGGGAATCTTGGGGGATGGTCATGAAGTGGATCTAATTCCTGACATCGAAAGTCTCGATCCAAGCACACTAGATTGTTTAGAATGTTATGTTAGAGTGCCTCAAGGGATTTATCAGGTGGAAGTCTATAGCTATCCACCCGGAGACTTGTCTACTGGCTGGGGACAAATTGTTAACCCACAGCTTTTTAGTCCTACATCAGGAATTGGATCCGAGAATTTAGCCAATTATTTTCATCGCACGCGACCAGGACAGGAACCGCCCCTTTGGATTACCTGCGATATTTTAGATGATCATGAGGCCACCGCTTCAGAAATTAAATATGTTGATTTTGTGGTGCGTTTAATGCCGCTGAATTTGGAGCAAAGCCAGAGTATGTTACCACCAAATTTTAATGCTATGGGTGGTGAAGTGTTATGGAATTTTCGCAAACCAGATTTATGTCCCTTAGGAATTTTAGCTAACGACCAAGTTAATTAAAAATATTTCCCGACAATTAATGATTAGTAAGTTTAATAAGTAGTAACTAACTATGGCTAAATCTAAAGTATTAAATCAACTTTATGAAGAAATTGCCATCATGAAGGCGGCAATTAATACTATCTCAGATGCCATAGTTGTACTAAATAACTGCGGCGTAATTCAGTCATCTAATCAGGCTTTTCAGAAATTAGTCGGGCAAACTGAGTCAGATGTAATTAATCAGGATTTAATCAAGTTTTTGCCTTTGCAAATCGATGGTAACACATTAAGATTCACTAACTTATCCAGACCAGTAAATGACTTAAGAGATGGCATCATATTTACCAATCATCAAGTAATTGAAAGTAATGCCCCAGAGCAGTTAGGTGAAAATTTATTATTGGGTTATGTTACAGATGATGGTAATCAAATCGAGCTAACTATTCATCATTATTCTCATTTATTAAATAATCAAAAAACCTATATTCATATTCTAACAATTCGTCAAGTAAATCAAGTTTTTGATTCAGTTTTGAATCATGAGCTAAAACAAGTAGCTAATCAAGATCAAACCGATCCTAGTTTCAAGCAATCTATTGCTAATATTTCTAGAAATATTCCTGCAAGTAACTTTACTAAAAAATCATTGCCGCCGAGAAATCATTCTAATATTATTAAAAATAATAATTCCAATCTATCGCGCATAGTTAATAAATATCAACAGCATCATTACACTTTAATCACCAACAATCAGCAATTTAGATTAATTATTGCTAATATACCAATGTTCATTTTAGTAACTGATGAAAATGGCATATTTAGTTTGTGCGAGGGTAAAAATTTAGCTCAAATCAATTTGCAACCTGGGGAATTAGTCGGTTATTCTATTTTTGATATTTATGCAGATCAACCAACCATAATCAACTCGGTGCAGCGATGTTTAGCTGGGGAATATCACGCTCTTTCCCATGAATGGTATGGCTCATATTTTGAGATGGAATATATTCCATTTGTTATTGATCAAGACAAAAAAAACGGCGCTCTAATTATTGGCATTGATGTCACAGAACAATATCAATATGCAGAATCAGCGCGGTTACAAAATTGGCGATCTGTAATATTTTCTAATATTGCCGTAAAGATTCATCAGTCATTAGATATGAATGAAATCTTGCAGACAACTGTGCGCGAAATTCGCAATTTTCTACGGACTGATCGGGTATTAATTTATCGTTTTAATAGTGATTGGAGTGGGGATGTAGTCGTAGAGTCAGTTGATGAAAATTGGTCATCTACTCTAGGTTTAAATATTATAGATACTTGCTTCATAGAAGGGATGTGGCAAGATTATCAAAATGGTAAACACGTAGCTATCGATGATATTTGTAATTCTAATTTATCGCCTTGTCATCGCAAGTTATTAGAAAATCTAGAAGTTAAATCAAATTTAGTTGTGCCAATTATTGAAAATGAAAAACTATGGGGTCTATTAATTGCCCATCATTGCAGTGAGCCACGTTATTGGAAAAAAATTGAACTGGAATTATTAATTCAGTTAGCCACTCAATTAAGTATTGCTTTGTATCAAGCTCATCTCTTAAATCAAGAAACTAGTCAACGCAAATTATTAGCTCAACAAAATATTGAATTAGATTTAGCCCGCCATGAAGCCGAAACTGCAACCACTATGAAAAGTACATTTCTGGCCATGATGAGCCATGAAATTCGCACGCCAATGAATGCAGTTTTAGGCATGACTGGCTTATTAATGGATACGGAACTTAATGCGGAACAATTGGATTTTGTCAGAACAATTCGCTTTAGTGGCGAAACTTTACTATCAATTATTAATGAAATTCTCGATTTTTCTAAGCTGGAAGCACAGGAAATGAAATTAGAGTTTTTAAACTTTAATTTAATGACTTGTATTGAAGATTGCACCGATTTATTAACAAATATTGCCCATCACAAAGGCATAGATTTATATTCATGGATTGATGTCAATTTACCCAATGAATTAAGGGGTGATGTCACTCGCTTGAAACAAATTATGATTAATTTAATCAACAATGCGATTAAATTTACCAAGCAAGGAGAAGTAATTATTCAAGCATCATTAATCGAAGAAAATGATGATCAAGTATTAATTAGAATTAGTGTTAAAGATACTGGAATTGGCATTGCTAAAGAGAAAATCTCAAAGTTATTTACGCCATTCACTCAAGGAGATGCTTCTACAACTCGTAAATATGGCGGTACTGGTTTAGGTTTAGCTATTTCTAAACAGTTAGTTGATTTAATGGGAGGAAAAATTGGCGTAATTAGTGAGGAAGGCAATGGTTCAGAATTTTGGATCGAGTTACCATTAATTAAATGTGAATCTGTAGCTGCTAATTTAATTAGCTCATCAGATTTACATCATTTAATTAATTGTCGAGTATTAGTAATTGATCATCATTCAACTAATTGTAAGCTAATAAATTATCAATTATCTAGTTATCAAATGCATGTAGATACCTGTCAAGATTCAAGCACAGGCTGGGATTTATTAATTAGTGCCGATGATTTAGGTAAGCCATATCAAATTATTATTTTAGATCTCAAGATCGAGGATATAAATGAAGCATCTTTAGTCCAGCAAATTAAATCTCATCCTAACTTAAAAAATACTCATTTAGTTATGTTAACGTCTTGGCAGCAGCGCGGCATTACGCAAAAATATAAAGAAATCGGTGGCGCAGCATTTCTGAATAAACCGGTCAAACAAAGCATTTTAGTAGAATGTTTGGCAGAAATTATGAGTTCAGGAAATTATAATCCTGAAATAAAATTGCGCGGGATCAGTCATCAACAAAACGAGCAAAATAATAGTCAAAAAATACAATTTATCCGTAAAACTTCTAAGCTAAAAATACTGCTTGTCGAAGATAGTCCCATTAATCAAAAAGTAATTATTAATCAACTCAGCAATTTAGGTTATACCGCCGATGTTGCAGGCAATGGTATAGAAGCTTTAGATTTACTAGATCAGATTAGTTATGATATGGTTTTAATGGATTGTCAGATGCCAGAATTAGATGGTTATGATACCACTCGTGCTATTCGTCAGTTAAAGGCTCCCAAATGTGATGTAGTAATTATTGCCATGACCGCTAATGCTATGCAAGAAGATCGCCAGCGTTGTTTAGATGCTGGGATGAATGACTATTTGAGCAAACCAATTAGTAAAGAGTCATTGAACAATAAGATTACTACTTGGGAAAAACAGCTTATTGAGCCAGTAAACCCATCTTCAACTAATAGATTCTCTAAAATATCAACTAATGATAGATTTAATACAGCAATTAATATCAAAGCTACCAAATCTGCTATCCATTCATCATCAAATAACAGCTTAACTTCTATGTCAGTTAGTGATAGTATCTCGCAATATCCTCAAAATTTTAATCGAGCAAAAATAGAGCAAGATTTAGGAATTGTCGCAGTTGATTTAGGTATATTACCGGTTGCTAAACTCAATCTTAATTTACCTTTAATTGATTGGGATTATCTACATACCATATCGGGAAATGACTTAGAGTTTGAGAAAGATTTATTGCAAACTTTTGTTGAAAGTGTACCAGATATTTTAGATGCATTAACTTTGGCTATAGAGTCAGCAGATATTTTACAAATTATTGCCCAAGCTCATTTACTCAAAGGTTCATCTGCAAGTACAGGAATTCAATTTATTGCCCAACTAGCTGCTGCGATTGAATCTGCTGGCAAAAAAATTAGAGTACGTCACCCAAATAATGCATCTTTATTAGATATCGATAACGTCGATCAAACTAATTTGCAGATCCAAACCAGCTTTTACTTTCAAATCACTACAGATTATATTAGCGAAATTAGACAAAATCTAATTCTGCTAAACGAAGCGATTTCATCATAATCAGATAGTTAGTCAGAGAAATTGAGAACTTTTTTATCCGCAAAAACATAATATCAAAACTCATCAAAATACAATTAAATTATCCAAAAAATGTTGAGATTCAATTCATTGATAAAAATATAGAACAATTTATCAATTAATAGTTTTTACAAATGACAATTAAATGATTATAAACAGAATTATTTACATCTAATATTTACAATCAGTGAATTTAGGTAGGAGAAAATTGATTTGTCAGTAAAATAATCAATTGCAATTGTAATTATTTTAATTAATAAAATTGCAATTAATAAACAGGCTTCCTGATCTGTGAAATAGTTCCTAGAGATCTAATTTACTAGAGACTATAGGTTATGATGATAAGCTTACTAAGTACTTGCTACTCTTAGTTATATTCTGTCGTCTCCTGCCATATTTTTGCTCCTATAATTTGCCATGATGAAGCTCTTAATCATTGATGATGACTTAGTTATAAGAAAAATCCTGCAAAAAGCTTTATCAAATCAAAATTACGAAATTATCGTTGCAAAAAATGGTGAAGAGGGAATTATTGCAGCACAAAATCATGAGCCATCCTTAATTATTTGTGATTGGATGATGCCTGGTGTTGATGGTTTGGAAGTATGTCGTCAGGTTAAAGCAAATCACCATCTTTCGGCTACATTTTTTATTTTATTAACTTCCAAAGGTGAAGTGAAAGATCGCATTAAAGGTTTAGATAATGGAGCCGATGACTTTCTCTCTAAACCCATTGATGTAGAAGAGTTAACAGCACGAGTCAGAGCCGGATTACGTTTGTATCAACTAAATCAAAATCTCAAAGAACAAAAGAAAATTATTGAAAATCAGAAAGCTTTAATTGAAGCGGAATTAAATGAAGCCGCCAATTATGTGCGTTCTCTATTACCATTGCCGATGGAACATCCCCATCGTATTGAAACAGTTTTTGTGCCTTCTAGCCAATTAGGTGGTGATGCTTTTGATTATTTTTGGCTCGATGACGATCATCTTGCTATGTATTTATTAGATACATCAGGTCATGGGATTGGCTCGGCTTTATTGTCGGTTTCGGCTGTCAATTGGTTACGTTCACAGCGGGGTAAAGAGCTTGACTTAGCTCAACCTGCGGACGTATTGAAACAATTAAATCAAACCTTTCAAATGATTGATCACAATGATAAATACGCCAATTCAAGGATGAAATGCAACACCTAGAGATCTTTGCATAAAGGGACTCA
>JBAXSK010000007.1:0-44617 GCA_037130765.1 Pseudanabaena sp. ELA607 | reverse complement strand
GCTGAGAAGCCCACCCTATACTCGTCCGCGAGTTAGGGCTGGGAGTCGTCACTTTGAGCTTCAGATATGATTGGCATATTGCAAACCCAAAAGTGAATTCAAAAGTAAACCTATAAACTAAATTAGCAATAAACTTGGGGGTAAATGTCTTCCCCTGTTGCAGCCTCATTATAGCTTTTACTTTTGATTTAGACAGTGATTTAACTATGCCAATTGGCTTATTTAAAGACAATTTAAACTAATCTTGAATATTTTTTAATCTAGTTTTAATCTAATTTTAGTTTATTACTTTAAAGTTACCAGTTTTAGCTTGATGGTAATTGGGCTACATTGTTTCACTCAATTACAAATAAATTTAGTTGGAAATTACAACCGGTTTTAATTTGGTTAAGCTTCAATTAAACAGCTTAGCTAATTCAGGCTTAACCACTTTACCCATAGCGTTACGGGGTAATTCATCAAGAATTAAAATATTTTGGGGTACTTTATATACGGCAATTCGTGCTTTGGCCCACTGACGTAATTCAGATAAGGTAATTGTATTTGTTTCGCCTAATTTAGGTTGCAAAATCAAAGCAGCAACGACTTTTTGCCCCCATTCTTCATCATCAATACCTACCACTGCGGCATCAGCAATCATCGAGTGACTGCGTAATACTTCTTCAATTTCTAAGGCAGAAACTTTGTAACCACCGGTTTTAATAATGTCAATACTCTGTCGTCCTAAAATGCGATAGGAGCCATCTTCAATTACTGCGGCATCGCCGGTACAAAACCAACCATCTTTAAAGCTGGCGGCGGTGGCGGCGGGATTTTGCCAATATTCCTGAAATACCCCCGCACTGCGCACCTGAATTTCATGATCGATCAAGCGCACTGTGACACCAGGTAAGGGTTGTCCCACATATCCCACCCGTCTTTCTCCCCCATAGGGGTTAGATAAAGCCATGCCAATCTCAGTCATGCCATAGCGTTCCAACAGAATGTGACCGCTAATGGCTTCCCATTCCTGCAAAATCCCCACAGATAAAGCCGCTGAGCCAGATACCATTAAACGCATTTTTTGGCAGCCTGCCGCCCCTAGTTTTTGCGGCACATCAGGTAATTGATCCCAAGCGGTGATTAATTTGCGGTAAATTGTCGGCACAGCCATAAATAGAGTCAAATCACCCACGGCAAAACGATGCCATACCGCTAGGGGATCAAATTTGGGCATCATGTGACATTGCGCTCCCACCCACAAAGCACAGGTTAAAGCATTCACAATGCCGTGAATATGGTGTAAAGGCAGGACGTGCAAAATTTTATCGGCATCAGTCCATTGCCAAGCAGTGACTAAGCTAGTTACTTGGGCGGCAATTTGTTGATGGGTAGTGACGACACCTTTGGGTTTGCCTGTGGTGCCACTGGTATAAAGCATTAAAGCCCGTCGATCTTCAGCAATCAGAGGTAATTGGTACTGATCACTAATCGACTCAATTACTGCCGCATCTGTCTCTAGGGCATATAATTCCGCCACATTCCATAACTGGATATTGCGTTCTATAGTTAAGGGTTCAATTAGATCGAGGAAACGAGGATCGGCAATCACTACGCTAACCCCAGCATGATCCAACACATAGGCTAATTCTGGTTGCGGGTGAGTGATACATAATGGCACGGCTAATCCACCGGCTCGCCAAATGCCCCATTGCGCCGCCACATAGTTAAAACCTGAGGGGACAAGAATAGCCACCCTCGCTTCATGGAGATCCCGTTGGGGAGAACCTTGAGCCGACAAAAGTTTTGAAGCAATTTGTGCTGAGGCGGCTAATAATTGGGCATAGGTAAACTGTCCCGTACTGTCTACAATTGCCCCACGGGAACCGTAGTTTTCAGCTTTGGTGATTAAAGTTAATGAATCTACAGCCACCGTTGGATCTCCTTAAACAATAAATTGCCGTGAGAAAGTTTGCCTGAATTAAGTTCGCTGTGAGCAGTACCTATGGCTCAACAATTACCAGAGACACATTACATCCTTGGTTAATTCTCACGTTCTCTATTAAAGATTAAGGTAGTGAGGAGTTAGTGGTAATAGGTAAATTTTTTAATTGTTGCGACTGATTTTCTAGCTGAGTGGCTAAACGTTGACACACTAGGTCACACAAATCAAAAATAATCAAATCGGTAATAGCGTAATATACCGTAACTCCTTGGGGTTGCCGTTGGATGATGCCCGCTTGAGTCAATATTTTTAGATGTTTGGATACATTCGCCTGCCCTAAACCAGTTTCATGAATGATTTCTGTGACATTTTTAGCGCCATTTTTGAGGGTACATAACACTTGCAGCCGACTTAATTCCGATAAAACTTTGAAGTAGTCAGCTACCTGACCCAAAGCAGCGGTGGGAATTGATGACATAAATGGTAATTTTTCCAGAAAATAATCTACACATTAATTGACAAACTAATCTATAAAACAATCTATAAGCTAACTTGGCAATGATCCGAGTACTTAGGCTGATTTCCCGCCCCTACTTCGTAATTGTTTTGATTTAGTGACAATTAAGGCTTACTTATTTAATTATATTGCCATATAGTGATATAGTCAAATAAACAGATTATTGGAGGTTATGGAAATTCTATGGGAGAAATTCCGGCTCAAGCTACGGACTCAATTGCTGCCGAGATTTTATTCCGACAGCTTTTTGATCGCGAGACTAGTACCTATACTTACCTAGTCGCCGATCTTGCTACTAATGCCGCGATCCTGATTGATCCAGTATTAGAACAGAATCAGCGGGATTTGCAATTGTTGCAAGAATTAGGTTTAACTTTGCGCTATTGCTTAGAAACTCATATTCATGCTGACCACATTACCGGAGCAGGACAACTGCGCACTATGACCGGTTGCCTAAATATTGTGCCAAATCAAGCTCAGGTTGAATGTGCCGATCAGTTTATCAGCGATGGTGAAACCTTACAGATTGACAGCATTACGGTTTTAGGCATTGCCACCCTTGGTCATACCGATAGCCACATGGCTTATTTAATTAATGGCACTCATTTACTCACGGGCGATTCATTATTAATTCGTGGTTGTGGTAGAACTGACTTCCAAAGCGGTGATGCAGGCATTTTATTCGATTCTATCACCGAGAAAATCTGGACTTTACCGGACGACACTTTGATTTATCCAGGTCATGACTATCGTGGCTATACCGTTTCTTCGGTTAAAGAAGAGAAAGCACATAACCCGCGTTTTCTGGGGCGCAGTCGGGAAGATTTTATCCAATTGATGAATGAACTGAATTTACCCAATCCACAGAAAATTATGGAAGCTCTACCCGCTAACGAAAAGTGTGGCAATCTGACCGCAGTTTGATGAGCAGCAATTGATCTAATTAGCAATCCAAATAATTCTAATTCTCCTAAAATAAAACCCATGACTTCCACAAATCACACCCAGTTCCAAGAAATTGATGCCGTCAATCTCAAGCAATTATTAGATAGCGATGCTGTGCTATTAATTGATGTGCGAGAAGCCGTTGAATATGCCACAGAGAGGATTCCAGGCGCAAAACTGCATTCCTTGTCCCAATTTGACCCGCAACAAATTCGCGCTGCTAGTCATCAAAAGCTGGTTTTATATTGCCAGTCGGGAAATCGTTCCACAAAAGCAGCCCAGCAATATCTTGATGCGGGATTTGAATCAGTAACTCATTTGCGCGGTGGTTTGCCCACATGGAAAAATGCCGGTTATGCCATTGAAAGGAATGCGAATGCACCGATCAGCTTGTTCCGTCAAGTGCAGATTGTGGCAGGTTCCTTAGTTCTAATTGGCACAATTTTAGGGGTGACAGTTTCGCCTAAATTCTTCTGGCTGAGCGGTTTTGTCGGGGCAGGGCTGGTATTTGCTGGCGTAACTAATACCTGTGCTATGGGAATGCTATTAGCGAAGCTGCCCTACAACCAGCAAAACAGTAATAAATGGCAGTAACAGAATCATTGCAGGATACATTATGATTTGGTTAATTGGCTATATTTTAGCGGCTGGAATCGGAGTCAGTTTAGGCTTATTGGGTGGCGGTGGCTCGGTTCTTGCCTTGCCAGTATTGGTTTATGTGATGGGAGTTGCGCCTAAGTCTGCGATTGCCATGACTTTAATTATCGTGGGCACAGTCAGTTTATTAGGAGTAATTCCCCACTGGCGGCGCGGCAATGTGAATTTGCGAATCGCGTTAATTTTTGGCTCGGCGACGATGCTCGGGGCTTATCTAGGAGCCAAAATAGCGCTACTGCCTTTTGTTAGTAGTACATTCCAAATGTTGTTATTTGGGATCGCTATGTTAGCAGCGGCGATTTTAATGATTTATCGCTCAAATCGTACATCCAAATCAACTGAAATAACAGAACAACCAATAGAATCACCGAAGAATCTAGACAGTGATTTAGACCACGATTTAGATGGTGGGGAATACATCAAACCCCTATGTCGCTATTGCGGTTTATGGTTAGTTACCGAAGGAATTGCGGTGGGAATTTTAACTGGACTGGTGGGGGTTGGTGGTGGATTTGCCATTGTGCCAGCATTAGTGCTATTGGGCAAAATCCCCATGCGGCAAGCGATTGGTACTTCCTTATTAATTATTGCCGCTAATTCCGTCGCGGGTCTATGTGGTTATTTAGGACATACCTCATTAGATGGGAATCTGACCGTTTCATTTACTTTTTGGGCGGGTTGCGGCACGGTTTTGGGGACATATTTAGGGCGATTTGTTTCGACACGGCAACTACAACAAGGATTTGGTTATTTTTTGTTGGCAGTAGCGACATTTGTTTTAGTACAAAATCGAGATCATTCCCAATTACCTAAGAAAACCACTGATCACGCCACTATCAAAACCAGCTATATCTATCCCTTGCAGCGCAGCAATTATAGTCATTTAAAATTATTTTGGCACATTAAAAGCACTTGACCACCCCCCGCCTACGGCGTACCCCTCCAAGGGAGGGGAATTTTAATCTTCTTCTTTAATTCCCGTCCCTTGGAGGGGTGGCAGGCTATGCCTGACGGGGTGGTGCTATTTATCGCCTCCAAGCCGTGTCATTCTTAATTTGATTGACTATATTAATTGAGTAATTGTAAATCCCATACATTTAGGATGATGACGAACTTATGATAAATCCTGTAATGAAGTGAATTAATTTGCGCTGTATTCAAACTAATTAGAGGTTAATGATAATTAATCAAAAATATTTGCTAATTAATCTCTAATTAGTTAATCTGGACTAACATCAACCCAGCAATGATCATTAGTTCTTAGTGCAAATCATATCTGCATCATTACCATGAAACCAAAATCCCGTCATTCTTCAGAAATCACCCTTTTTCAAGGCAATCCTGCTGTGATTGGCAGCTTAGGTCGGCTCCTAGCTGTGATTTTTAGCCTTGGTATCATGGGGCTGTGGTATTGGCTCAAATCAATTAATACCAAATATCTGATTACTTCCGAGCGCATTGTAGTGGAAAAAGGCATCCTATCCCAGCGCATTGAAACCGTGGAAATTTATCAAATTGATGACATTGAGCTAGATAAACCCTTTGGACAGCGCATCATGGGCACAGCAAATATGAGACTCTTTACCCGTGATGTTTCTGCTCCCACCCTAGTTTTAGAGCGCTTGCCCGTAGATATTAGGCAGTTATATGAACAAATGCGGAGTTTTATTCAAGATGCTAGAAGACAGCGCCGGATTAATAATCATCAACCCGACGAAAGGGATTGGTAAACTGGAATTATGCTCCCGATTTATGCCACTAGACGATTAACTAGATGACTAAGTGTAGTGATACAACCATTAGGATGCAGATGTCACAGTAAATCCTGATTATGGGATGCAAAATCTGCTAAACTACACCCAAGTTCAATTAGATTAATTAATCTTTCATGGTTCAGTCCCTTATAGCTCCCGCAAATTTACCTCGGGTGATTCTGCATCGCCGCAAAGTTGATGCAGTCAAACGATTTCATCCTTGGATTTTTTCAGGAGCAATCAGAAATATTGAAATCCCACCCCACAGCACTGAACCACAGGAAGGCGATTTGGTGTTAGTCACCACAGAAGGGGCGGAGATATTAGCCACAGGTTTTTGGGGCACAGGTAGCATTGCGGTTAAGGTATTGGAATTTGGTGCAATTCCTAATATCAATCAATGCATCGCCCAGAAAATCGCCAAAGCTTTTGCCGTGCGTCAGACCCTTGGTTTGACTGCCCAAACTGAAGGCGCACCGGTCACTAATTGCTATCGTTTGGTTAATTCCGAAGGAGATGGTTTACCAGGGTTAATTATTGATTGGTATAATGGAACTGCCGTGATTCAATCTCATGGCATGGGGCTATATCAGCATCGGGAAGCGATTGTCGCTGGTTTACAACAGGTTTATGGCACAGCATTACAGGCAGTTTATGATAAAAGTGCTGCTACCATGAATCGCAAAAGTACCCATAAATCCGCCTTTGCCGATGGCTATCTGTGGGGGCAGCCAGAAAATTCCATCGTTACGGAATATGGGCGTAAATTTACGATTGATTGGGAAGTTGGACAAAAAACTGGTTTTTTCGTGGATCAAAGAGAACATCGTCAGCTATTCGCCCAATATGCCCGCCATAAAAAGGTTTTGAATACGTTCTGTTATTCCGGTGGTTTCTCGGTTTATGCCATGACTGAAGGAGCGCAATTAGTTCATTCTGTGGATAGTTCAGCTAAAGCCATTGAATGGACGAACCAGAATATTGCCCTGAATCCTACGGCGCATCAAGGACAAATCCATGAGTCCTACGTGGCTGATGTATTCAACTTTTTGAAGAATACCGATACTGAATATAATGCAATTGTGCTGGATCCGCCCGCTTTTGCGAAGAATCTCACGGCGCGTCATCAAGCTGTACAAGCCTATAAGCGCTTGAATTTGGCATCTCTAGAGAAAATTGCTTCCGGTGGCGTGATCTTTACATTTTCCTGTTCGCAGGTGGTTACGCCAGAACATTTTACCGGAGCCGTGACTGCCGCAGCGATTGAATCTGGCAAAACTATTCGGATTTTGCATCATCTGACTCAGCCGCCGGATCATGCTACGAGCATTTATCACCCTGAAGGTTTGTATTTAAAGGGTTTGGTGTTATTAGTGGAATAAGCTGATGACTTTATTGAAGCCTACCAATTAAATCACCACGGCGAAAAGTTGCCGATAGTTGCTGTAGGGAAATCTCTTGTTTACCATAGAGATCTTGCAGTGCTTGCTGAATATCTCCTACCGAAGCATTAAAATAATGTTCACCATTGCGCTCAATAAGCTGTTGCGCAGTTGGGAAATTTTGATGACTCATATCTTTAATTGACACTCTCATGTCAGCCCGAAGTCTGTGTCCCATCTGCATGGCAATAAAGCAGGAAGCATAGCGGATTAAATCTGGATCATTAGGCTCCGGTCTTTTACGGCGATTTTCGGCAATTCGGTAAAGCTGGACTGCTATGATAACTTGCGCTCCATTCAATTGTTCTGTAAATATGGAATCATATAGTTTGCCGAAATGTTCACGGGAGAAGAACTTCGCTTGATGTGGTTTTCTGCGCCAAACAGATAGCACAGCTTCAGCAGCTACTCCTGAAGTAATATCCGTAGACCGACTGTTAGTGTCAGAACGCTTCCGTCGATAATTAAATCCTAATTGCTGCATATCCATTTCTAATCTTTGCTGGCGCGGATCATTGGCCCGTAAATCCTTTAGGTCTACAGGATTTTGGCTATTAGTGGCGTAGGTAATCCTTTGAACTAAATCTTCATTTTCACGAGGCAATTGATAGAGGCGCAGCAGCACAGAAGCTTGGGTATTTTGATGTGGTAACTGATTCAGTAAATTAAGTTCTCCCAAGGTTTTGAAGATGGTCATACAGGTTTGACCACCATTAATGATTTGTAAATTCTCGACCCGTACTTGATAATCACTATCTTGCAGTGCGTTATATGAAAAACTATCACAGGTCAGAGTTATTCCGTTATTGTAAAAGTAAAAGTTATTTTTCTCATCACTAGCCAAAGTATGACGGATGCCTTCATTGACGCGATTCCCTTGTAAGCCTAAGTAACGCCGAATATTACGTTCTAATAATCGCT
Source organism: Pseudanabaena sp. ELA607 (assembly GCA_037130765.1). Classification (GTDB taxonomy): domain Bacteria; phylum Cyanobacteriota; class Cyanobacteriia; order Pseudanabaenales; family Pseudanabaenaceae; genus JBAXSK01. The sequence goes on along the minus strand of JBAXSK010000007.1, from coordinate 36,457 downwards.
CACCGTGTCTCTCAATCAGTGCGGCAATTGCAGTAACGGAAATTCTTCCGACTAGAACCCGACTAAACTCCATGTCTTCAACTATAGCTTTACCATTTAGCTGCAAAGTATCTTTGACGGGGCGCGAAGCTTGGAGAATTGTCACTAAACGCTCGTGATTAGCGTGTTCCCAAGTTACCTGCTCACCAAACCCAGTACGTTCAATCGCTTCCTGAGCAGAGGCATTCCACTTCAGTCCATTATTACAAGCTAGCGCTCGAACTTGAGGAATATAGCCATCGCGAATCAAGCTACGAGCTTCTTCTACTTTGGCTAGTAGTCGGGCATTAATGTGTTCTAAGCTAGCTGCTGGATTAAATAAGTACTGAATTGCGTTTATTAAACTTTCTATGCCCTGTTCAGGAAAGTTAGAGTTTCCCTCTAGGTTATTCTTATACTTCCCTTGAAATAAACTAACGGTAAATTCGCCATCATATTCTTCAGAAATATGCATCGCATCCACACCAAAGTCCCCTCCTCCTTCGGTAAGGCAATCAAAAGCATCTTCATCATCTAAATCTAAGATCGTTTTAACGCATAGATGTACGAATGCCAGAGATTTAAGCCTTGTTTCATCTCTGATGCCTAATTCTGCCTCAGCCCGTTGACGAATCTGATTGACGACTGATAGTAAGCGTTGGTCAATAATAGATGCATGGATATTCATCGGTTTTATTTATCAAATTTATTTATCAAAGATGCCGACTTAAATAGAACTTACGCTGCAATTTCCACCATCAATTCCTGCCATGCCATAGCCGGATCAGCCGCCGCCGTGATTTGCCGACCAATCACTAAATAATTCGCTCCTTTGGCTAAGGCGGCTTTTGGACTGAGGGTGCGTTGTTGATCCCCCGATGCCACACCGGCGGAACGAATACCAGGAGTCACTAACTGAAAAGAATCTGCTAGCAAGGGGCGCAATTGGTCTAATTCTTGGGGAGAACACACCACTCCAGCGATTCCTACGGACTGGGCTAAGGTGGCTAAATGCTGCACATACGCCGCTACGGACAAATTAACCTGCATATCGTCGTGTAAAGCGGGAGCCGCCATACTGGTTAACAACGTCACGGCTAAAAGTTTAGTATTACTACCAGCCACGGCAGTTTGAGCCGCTTCTAACATCGCTGTACCGCCCACCCCATGCACAGTTAAAAAGTCCACGTCATAGCTAGCGGCAACTCGACAAGCCGCAGCAACTGTATTGGGAATGTCATGTAATTTTAAATCAAGAAAAATTTTCTTTTGGCGGGCTTTTAGGGCAGGTAAAATCTCATGGCCAGCGGCAATAAATAACTCTAAACCAACCTTCCAGAATTGCACCTCTGGTAATTGATCGCATAAGCTGAGCGCAGCCGCCGCCGTGGGCACATCAAGAGCTACGATAATTTTTGCAGCAATTTTTTCAGCAGTATTAACAAAAATATCAGACATAAGAGACTTCGCGATCAATGAATAAATTAGATGGAATTATAAATAAATTAAATTAGAAGTAAATTACAGATTAAACTAAAACCAAGATAAATGCAAAATTCTCAAAATCTAATCCTGAAACCCTAGCCTAATCTTCTGCCAAGCGATCCAGCTTTTCCCTAATTGATAATTGTACCAAAGTCCGAATTAAATTTAGTCCCGCAAAAAATGTACACGCAAAAATAAATCCGGCCCATTGGGCATAAATACCGCCACTGCCAATCAGCAATACTACCCCGACCAAGCCCAGAAAACCCGTCATACAAGCATAAATCAAGGCTTTAACCGCAATATTCATCCGTTTGAGCGCCCGATCATTTTCCGTAGAACGCACTTGAATTAATAGCTCTCCCCGTTCAATACGTTCTTCCAAACGTTCGAGCAAAATCTCCATCCGACTCGGTTTATTGATTTGATAGGTGATAAATTCCTTAGCTTGCCGCGCTAATTCTCCTAAGGTGTTGCCCCGCCCTTTAGTGACCACAATGCTCTTAATAAAAGGCTGGGCCGCTGCGGTGAAGTTATATTCTGGATCTAAAATGCGGGCAATGCCGTCTAAAGTAGTTAAAGATTTCAGAATATACGTCATCTGGGCGGGTAAACGGAATGGCTGCCGTTCAAATAGGGTAATTACTTCGCTCTTAATTTGTTCAAAAGCGCGAATGTCTACCGGTTTTTCTGTAAAACGATCTAAAATGAACTTCATTAATCGTTTGACGGGACTCATATCCGCAATAGGTTCAATCAGTCCCATATTGGTCAACATCGTAATTACTTCATTAGTATCTTTCCGTAATACCGCAAAAAATGTCTTCACCATTTGGTCTTTATCTAAAGCTTTGACCTCCGCCATCATGCCATAGTCATAAAAGATCAAGCTACCATCGGGACTGACTGCCAAGTTACCAGGATGGGGATCAGCATGGAAAAAACCATCCTGTAAAAGCTGTTTGAGATAACAACAAATCCCTAATTGATTAATTTCTTTCGGATTTAACCCACAGGCTTCCAATGCTTGGCGGTCATTGACTTTGATCCCCGGCACATACTCCAAAGTTAACACCTGAGAAGTGGTGTATTGCCAATAAACTTGGGGCACGATAATGCGCGGATAACCAATAAAATTCTCGCGAAAGCGTTCCGCATTTTTACCTTCATTCAGATAATCAATTTCTTGGTATAGAATCGTAAAAAATTCTTGGTAAATTGCCTCTAAATTATACTTTTTCACCCAATCAAAGAGACGATCCCACAGTTTCAGCAACTTGCCCACAGCTACCAAATCTAAATCAAATAATTGCCTTAGCCCTGGGCGTTGAATCTTTACCACCACTTCTTCACCGGAATAAAGTTGCGCCCGATGCACCTGCCCCAAACTAGCTGCGGCTAAAGGAGTTTCCTGAAAATCGCGAAATAGACTATAAACAGAGCGTCCCAATTCCTGCTCAATAATCAGTCGCACGTCATCAATGCTAAAGGCAGGGACATTATCCTGTAACTCACTCAAGGCTTGGATATATTCCGGCGGCAACAAATCCACCCGCGTCGATAGAGACTGGCCCACCTTAATAAACGTCGGGCCCAAATCCAGCATAGTTTGTACCAGCCATTGCGCCCGTTTGCAGCGTGTGCGGGATGTGCGATCCTGCCAAAAATTATCCCACCACAAATAAAACAGAAACTGAAATGAGGCGGTAAAAACCTCTTGCTGTCTGCTTAAGGGGGAATAACGAATCCTTTGCCAGCGCAATAACTTAGACTGTTGACGAAGATTAAGCACAAACATACTCTAGGGTTGAAGGGGCATAGTCAGGGGGCACAATCATCCAAAAATGCAATAACTAAGCATTAATAAATAATGAATGATTGCTCACTGGGCAATGGAACTTGGCTATTAATAACATTAGTTTAGTTTTTGTGACACAGGATCATCCATGACACTAGCAATTTATCGTACTTTTTAGGTTCCAGTGGATTAGATTTAGGGTAAGGGATGAGACAATCCGGCTGCATGATAGGATGATGATTGAATTTTAGCGCGTAATTCTAGTTTGTAATTTAAAGAGCAAAACATTTAAAAGAACCATTTATTTTATGTCTGTTGATGTCTGTCTGATTATGTTATGGCAGCTTTTAGGGAAGATTTTCATTAAACAGTAAATATTTTATTAGCCATGTTGTTAACCTATGCTAGCAAAATTTAGCAGTAAATCTGGTAAAGTATGACTCAAACTGTGGTCATCAAGCATATTGTATGACTGAGCCATGAACTATATTTGCTTCTAGCTAGATTTAGTTTAGGCCGAATTTGAGCTAATCAATAATTACAAGGACTATTTTAAGACTATGGCTGACATTAGCAAAGATGAGATCCGTGAGCGTTTAGGCAATATCGATCAGATCCGCGATATTATTTTTGGCGCACACCTGCGGGAATATAACAGCCGCTTGGAAAAGCTGGAAAACCAATTAGCTGAATCTATCCAAGACATTCGCGAGCGTAACCAAGAACTAAAAATCGCCTTTACTACAGAGCTACGGGCTTCCCTAGAAGCCATTGACAAACGCCTCAAAACTATTAGTACCATTTCCCAAGAAGAAACCGCTGATTTACGGCAGCAAGTAGATCGACTCAATCGCAAATTTTCTGCAAGTTTAGAACAGCTTGATGAAACTGTGGCAGAACATAAAATGGAACTGCATGATGAAATTGCTGATACTCGGGACAAGTTACAATTTGACGTGCGCGAGCTAAAGAACTTTTTGCTCGAAGAATTGGAACGCCATGTATCTATGATGCAAGAGGTGAAAGTATCCAAAGACGATATGGCAGAGCTATTATTTGAATTGGGAATGCGTTTGAAAGGCAAGGAATTCGCCCCAGAATTGCGTCAAGTGGCTAATGTAGAAGTGGATCAGAACTATAGTTTATTAGAGTCAGTTACAGAGAGTGCCCCTGAGTCTAAGAATCTTAAACCTGAAAGTAGCTTCCGTTCTCGTTCCATTAGTCGCAAGTTTTCATCAGAATCTTAGACATTAGGACGGCAAATCCCTCGCAAATCCCCCTTGTCAACGCGGCATAAAAAACTGTCTTCCCTGCCAAGGGGGCAACCAGACTAAACCAATTCTTGATTAACAATCTATTAATACACCTGATCAAAAAACGATATAGATTGATTGGGATAGTGTAAATTTTCATTGCTTTAGTTGGTGTAATGACAATCAGTTATGGAATTATCCGCAACCAATCCTCATCAGCATCTCGCAGATTCTATAGCTGATTCATTAACGGAATCTGAGTTTTCTTTGTTGCTTGATTTGATTGCAGTTCCTGAAAAGCCTAGCCCAGATTCCCCTGTACCACCTATGGCTCAATCATCATCTAGTGAGCATTTCTCTAATCTTCCTAGTCCAGATCCGCGGCTTCCGTCTCAGTTTCGCAGCAGCAATCCAACTTCATCTCGGAAATATGGCAAAACTCAGCCAGTGACGGAACAAGTTATAGACATCATTTCAGAAGATATAACTTCAGAGCCGCCCTTAGAAACACCACAGACAGAATTTAAACCAAAAGCTACTTATCCCACAACCAGCCTCTTAGAAGAATTAGGTTTAGTAGCTCCTGCTGATACTAAAACTCAGGAACATAATGGAACTACTATTCCGTCAGATCATGCTAATGTAATTTCATCGCCAGCGGCATTATCGCTTGAGAATACTTTAATTAATGCGCCAATTAATTTAGGAACTAATTCAGAGCAGCTATACCAGCCAAAGGTTACGAGTCACTCCTTGATTGATCAGTTACTCGGAGCAGGGGAAGAAACTACGGCAAAAATAAATCCTACCTCGCAGGTAAATGTCCCCAATAATTCCCCAATCCCTGCCGATTTAAGTCAAAATCTTGATATATCCTTACTACAAACCATTTTAACGCCGCCAGAAATGGATCGGGTGGGAGCTAGTTTAGAAGATTTGAGCGAACGCCTCAAAAGAATTGAGAATCAAGTATATAGCCCTGAGCTACAAAATAAACTCGATAGTTTTGAATCTCAATTAAATGATCGCCTCAATGATCAAAGTCAACAAGATGCCTTAAATCAATTAACCAATAACTTAGATTCCCTATCCCAAGGTTATCATAATATTCCTTTGATGTTAAAAGAGCTAGATCAGCGGCTCGATAATTTAGAAGAAAACATATTCGATGGGGATAAATTATTAGAACTGGTGCAGTCCATCTGGCTCAAGCTGAACCATCAGGTAATGGCACAACATACCAGTGAGATTACCGCGAGCTTTGTCGCCATTATTGATAACGTAATTCACCAACGAATTACCGAAAATCCCTTACCTCTAAGTCAAGCATTAGCAGAAATTATTTCCGAAGTAATTCAACTTCATGTTAGTGCTTATCCTGATCAAATAGCTATTGCCATTGCCCCAGAAATTGCCACAGCAGTCAAAGAACAGTCCCGCATTGATCAACGGGCTATTATCGAAGCCCTAGGCCCACAAATGGGAGCCGCCATTAAACAGCAAATTCTCTTAGAACGGGATGCAATGGTAGATGCTCTCTATCCCGTAATTGGTAATACGATTTCTAAATATTTAACTGAAGCGATTCGCGAAATTAATCAGCGGGTTGAAAATGCGTTCTCTCTAGCTGGGTTGAGCCGTAAAATCAGAGCTAGGTTACAGGGGGTTTCTGAGGCAGAATTGATTTTGCGAGAGTCATTCCCATTTGAAATTCGAGCGATTTTCTTAATTGAAAAATATTCGGGTTTGGTTATAGTAGATTTACAGGCTAGCGAATATAAAACTAATTCCGCCCCCCTTGAAGGGGATATGATTGCGGGAATGCTCACCGCCATTCGCAGTTTTGTCAGTGACTGCCTGAGCCGCTCTGCCCAAGTTACCGAAATTGATGCCATTGAATATGGTCAAGCCAAGATTTTAATTGAAGTGACGGGTTATTCATATTTAGCGGTAATTGTCGAAGGGCAACCACCTAAAGATTTCATTCATAAAATGCGGCATATTTTAGGCAAAATCACCCAAAAATATGAGAAAGAGCTTAAAAATTATGATGGCGATCCCCGCATGATTCCATCTGAGGTCAAAAATTCGTTGGCTTCTTTAATGGAATATGATGTGCAAAGGAGTAAGGGGGGCGGCAATTTCAACATAGCCTATATTTTAGGAGCGCTGTTCTTAGGGGGCTTGGGATGGGCAGGCTGGCAAACTTATCAGCAAATGCAATGGCAGCAGTTGGAACAGAAGATTAGTTATCAATGGCAAAATAATGCCACAGTGTCGCTCTATCGCCTGTCCCCTAAAGTCACAGCAGAGCGGGTAATTCTCAATGGTTATGTACCCAATGAAGGATTGAAACAACAGGCGCAAACTTTAGCTGAGCAGGTGATTCGTGCCGAACAGTTGGACATGACTCTTGATAATCGCGTGGTGGTGATGGAAGCGCCCCGTAATCCCAAGGATACGGCAGTAGAAGTGCAGCGTCTGGTCCAAAGTTTCAATCAGACCTTGGGACGGACTCCTAATTTTGGTCTGCGGGCCCAATTTAGGAATGGGCAGGTAATTTTGAGTGGGACGGTCAGCGATGCAGCAACAGCACAAAAGATTTCCCAGAGTTTTAGTCAAGTGCCGGGGGTGCGTTCCGTGACTAATACATTAATCATGCGTCCGGTGACAATTACTACGCAAATTTATTTTGTTGAGGGGGAAAGCGATATGAAACTGAGTGATTTACCAAAACTAATCGCTGTGACTAACTTTCTGGACAGATACCCTGATTATCAGCTTAAAATCCTTGGCAGTAGCGATCCCCGTGGTGATTTTGAAGCCAATTATCGCTTAGCCCTGCGCCGCGCCCAGAGTGTGGAAAAGGAACTGATCAAACGCGGTATTGCGAAAGAACGACTTGTGTTAGTGCCTGTCGTTTTGAATCCTGCTGCTAATTCTGCCGTCAATGGTGACAATAATTTAACTGGTTCTAAAAGTAATGCAGTACCGGAATGGATGTTGCGACGGGTCGAATTTTTGCTAGTGCCACCGGTCAATTAAGCTAAATTACGGTGACTGGGGCTGATTCCTTGGGTGTACAAGTTTTGAATATGCAAGTCTTGAGTATGAAAGTATGAATTTAGAACATCTTTTATTAACCATAATGGCGCTGATTTTAGGTGCTTGTGTGGGCAGTTTCTTAAATGTGGTGGTGTATCGGATTCCGGCGGGCTTGTCTTTGGTGCATCCGCCGTCGCGATGTCCCCATTGCCATCATCCCCTGCAACCTTGGGATAACATTCCGATTTTCGGCTGGATTTTGATCGGCGGTAAGTGTCGTTATTGCCGCAGTCCGGTATCATGGCGCTATCCGGCGGTGGAAACCCTCACAGGCTTACTATTTGCGGCTTTGGCTGGGGCAATGGGAAATCAAGTTAATCCGATTACCTTGCTCTTTTATGGGGCTTTTGCGGCTTGGTTATTAGCTTTGGCTTTAATCGACCTAGACACCATGACTTTGCCGGATCGATTAACTAAATCTGGCTTGATGTTGGGTTTGGTGTTCCAGTTGTATCGAGGGCTAAATCAATATGGCGGCACCAATTGGGCAGGAGCCTTATTATTTGGTATTGGTGGCATGGTGACTGGTTTATGGCTGTTGGATCTAGTCCGCATTGGCGCAAGGGAATTAATGGGTAAAGAGGCAATGGGGGGAGGCGATCCTAAATTAGCGGCCATGATTGGAATGTGGCTCGGTTGGCAGCAAATTTGGCTGGTAATTATGGTGGCATCGTTGCTGGGGATGATTGCTGGCTTAGGGCAAATGTTAGCGCGGCGCAGATCGGCTCCTTTCCCCTTTGGCCCGTGGCTGAGTATGGGAGCATTATTAGTATTAGTATTTGGTGAAGGTTGGATTTATCAATATCTCAAATGGTGGGGATTGACTAATTAACCTAAGTTGCTACCCATGGATTAATGCTAAGAGCCATGACAAAGAGCATAACTTTAAGCTCAAAGCCCTTAGCAGTAAAAATGTAGGTTGGGTCGCGCTAGCAAACCCAACAAAACTATGAATTAAACTTGGGTTAAAAGGAATAGCAAACGGCTTATTAGGGTTGGGTTTCATACTTCAAACCAACCTACGGCTATTGATTAACACTTGTTTAAGACCCCAAAATACTGTAACAAAAGCATTAACCAAGGCGCACAAAAAAATAAGCTATGATCTGGTTAACTTTAGACATTTTTAGCCCGTTTATCCCCTAGCCCCCCGATGATCCCATGTCTGCACTGCTAGATAATCGCTATCAAATTCTCAGTGTGCTTGGTAGCGGCGGTTTTGGTGACACATTCCTCGCTGAAGACACCAAAATGCCATCCCGTCGCCGCTGCGTGATCAAACAACTGAAACCAGTGGCAGACAATACCAAAGTTTATGTGCTGCTCCAAGAAAGATTCCAGCGGGAAGCCGCAATTTTAGAATCCCTTGGGGAGGGTCACCCTAATATTCCGAAGCTGTATGCTAACTTCAGTGAAAATGACCTATTTTACTTGGTGCAAGAATGGGTTGATGGCGAGACTCTGACCCATCGGGTGCGGGAGCAAATGCGCTTACCGGAAATTCAAGTGCGGCACTTGCTCAATAAATTACTGACGATTCTGGAATATGTCCATAATAATGGCATTATTCACCGCGATATTAAACCGGAAAATATTATTCTGCGCCGTAGTGATGGCGAGCCGTTTTTAATTGATTTTGGTGCGGTCAAAGAAACCCTCGGTGCAACGAAATTGGCCCAAAATCCCTTAGGTGGCAATCTCTCTATTGCCATTGGTACACCCGGCTTTATGCCATCGGAACAATCGGTGGGGCGACCGGTTTATAGCAGTGATTTGTATAGTTTGGCCGTGACAGCGGTATTTATGTTAACGGGGCGATCGCCGCAGGAATTGCCCACCCATCCCAACACTGGCGAATTATTGTGGCATGACTACGCTGGCGGCGTATCCCCTGGCTTACAGTCAGTTTTAGATAAAGCTTTGCAAGTGCATCATCGGGATCGTTTTGCTTCGGCCCAAGAGATGAATGCGGCGCTAATGGCAAGTGCCACTAGTTCGAGCGGTGGGGTTCCGCCAGTGGTTACACCAACGGTGAACATTCATCAAAATTTTAATCCTGCCCCGAATCAACCCAGCCAGCCCCCCAATTATGGCAATCCCGGAACGCCCCCGAACCGATTTCCCCCCGCTAACTCCGGTTCAGATCCAGCGCTGAATTATCCAGGGGTGAATCATGGCTATAATTCCAATTCACCGCAAAATTATCCATCTCAAAATAGTCAGCCTTACAGTGGTGGACAAACCCCTCCCTCTAACAACTATCCCCCCAATAATTATCCCCCTAACCCAACTTATCCCGCCGGTTACCCATCTAATGGACTACCGCCCCTGAGAAATACTAGTAATACCGGCACATTGGTTAGCATGATAGTGATTGGCATTTCCTTAGGGATTGCGGGCGCTCTGGGTTTATGGTGGTTCCGTAATCAGCCAGCGGCAAAACCAACGGCAGGCAATAATCCTACGGCGGCAGAAACAAGCAAAGCCAACGCTCCTAATGCCCCGAAAAAAGATCTTAAACCCTTCTTTTTCTTAGCTGACTCAGCCTATCAACAAAAAGCCAAAGCCGAGAAGCGAGTCCAAACCTTGAAAGATAAAGGTTTTGCCAAGGCAGGGAGTTTTGATTTGACTGACTATGCCAATCTGTCGGACTCCAAACCTTGGACTCAGGTATATGTGGCGCAATTTGACGACCGTGATGCCTGTGTCGAAGAATTGAAAAACTATGGCAAACAGGTCAAAGATGCCTATTGCGCCTATGCCAGTTCTAACCCTAATGATGCCGTGGGACGAATCCAAGCCAAAGAAGTCATCCCCGTAGCAGTCAGTCCTACGCCATCACCAAAACCCACTGCGACTAATGATCCCAGTACGAAAAATCCTGCTTCCGGTAATAACAATAATCCGCCACCTCAGCAGGTTGCTGGTAATGCCAAAGCGCCGGATCTGTTCATTCGCAACTATTACGATTTGGTGAATAGCCGCAGCTATGGCGAAGCATGGGAAAATCTCTCGCCGGAATTTCAACAGGGCCAAGCCAATGGTTATAAAAGCTTTACCCAATGGTGGAATTCCGTGGAGCGGGTGGTGGTGACTGAGGCACGGGTCGTTAGTATGCAGAATGGTACGGCTGCGGTGGATGTGTCGTTGCTGTATGTGACGGCCGACAAAAACGCCTCAGAACAGGTTCGCTTGAATTTGAAATGGGAACCGAATCGCAATAGTTGGGTGATTGATGGCACAGAATTGGTTAGACGTTAATGGGTGCGATTGCAATTGATTTCGGCAGCAGTAATACGGTAATTGCCCAGTGGCAGACTGCCAAAAATAACCCTGAAACGCTCTATTTACCGAACCTGGGCCGCCCTCAGCCCCAAGAAATGCTGATTCCTTCGGTGTTGTATGTGCAAAATGCCGCCACAGGTCAGGTTTTAGTGGGGCAAGAGGTTAAACAGCGGGGTTATGACTTTGAGCATCCCCGTTATTTTGCCCAAATTAAGCGCCGTTTAGTCAGTGGTAAAGGTTTCTTGCCCGAACTTGATGGGGTGAAACTCTCGGCGCAATGGCTAGGGACGATGTTTTTGCAGCGGGTGATTGCCCAGGTGCAAGCCTTACAATGGCAACCCACGGAATTAGTCCTCACCGTGCCTGTGCAGTCCTGTGAAGCTTATTTGCGCTGGTTAGAGAAAGTCTTACAGCCAGTTTTAAAACCTTTAGTACAGACCAACCCAACTGAGCATCAACTAAATCAGGCTAATTTACCCAGCCTATTACCAGCGATGGCCGCTGCCCCAAGGGTGCGTTTATTAGATGAACCCACCGCAGCGGCTTTAGGTTATGCCGTGACCACGCCCAATAGTTTTGTCTTGTGTATCGACTTTGGCGGCGGCACATTGGATGTCTGTTTAGTCCGATTACCCGCTTCCCCTGATATTCAACAATGGGGACAATATGTTAAGCCATCAGAGGCAACTGTACCAATTCCCGATGGAAATCATGGATCTCAAGCGGAAGTAATTGCCAAGTCAGGGCAATCTATGGGGGGCGACGATGTGGACTGGTGGTTAGTGGAGCATTTTGCCCAAACCTTGAATCATCCCCTGCGTCCGGCGGATCGGCATTTTCTCAAGCAAATTATGGAACGGGTGAAAATCCAACTTTCAGAGATGGAAAGCGTCACTGAAGTTTGGTTCGATCCTGTGACTAATTGTGCGGAAAATATTACCTATAATCGTCAGGAATTATGCCAGATTTTACATCAGCATGGTTTATTGCAAGTTTTACAAAATACTATTGAGGAAGTGATTAGTCTTGCTTTCCAAAAAGGTATATTGAAGGGGGAAATTTGTCACATTCTGCTAGTGGGGGGCGCAACTTTAATTCCTTCAGTTCAAGAGCGCATTATGGCGATGTTACCCAATGCTACAGTGCATAAAGATAAACCCTTTGAAGCCGTAGCTCATGGGGCGTTGATGATTCATCAAGGTTTAGGATTGCAAGATCGGCTATTCCATAGTTATGCGATGCGCTATTGGGATTCCTATCAGCAGCAGTGGCAATATCAGCCGTTATTTCGTGCGGGACAGAATTATCCTACAAAACTGCCTGTGAGTCTGACTTTGCGGGCTTCGCAACCAGAGCAAATTTATGTGGATTTAGTTTTGGGAGAATTAGAGAAACACCAGCGGGGTAATGTGGAAATTATTTTTGATGGCGAAAAGTTAATTACTCAAGTGCATCAACAGCCCCAAGAATCATTTACTCCCTTAAAACAAGACGAAACTGGGGCAGCCGCACCGCAAATTGTTGCCGAATTAGTGCCCCGTGGTGTGGTGGGACAAGATCGCCTGCAATTAAGTTTTAGCATTAGTGATCGCCGCGAGTTACTGGTTACCGTTGATGATCTAGTAGCGCAATGTCGGATTCTGAGTGAATATCCGGCGGCGCAGTTGCATTAATGAAAAGCCAAGATGCCCAACTTCTTTTATTCCAGCAAAGATAACTTGCAAGTTCGCTAAGGGATTTAGGTGAGTTACATTTCATTAACGCACCCTATTAAACTGAGTGTGCATAACTATTTTTTTGCTAAATGTACCGATTTAGTACGCGAAAATGGCTTGCTGTGTTTGATTTCCAGTTGTTTTACCCTTGACTCGCTCGGTACAAGTTTTAGGAGACATCTAGCCGAAAAGTTAGAATTAGTCACCGCAATACGGTTGCCCGATATCGCCTTTAAACGGTTCTCCAATACGGCGGTTGTGGCAGATATTCTCCTTTTCCGTAAATTAACGGAAGTGGAACGAAAGCTAACAACTGAAAAGGATTATGAATACCCTAGCTGGGTCAAGACAGCCCCATCAGGTAAACATACCGTTAACCAAGAGCCAATCATGATTAATCAATGGTTCCTTGAACCAGAAGTAGCCTAGCGGCGATTCGACAGAAAAATTACCACACAAACAACAAGCGTCTCAACCCAATCAAGGGAAGGGGCGCTTTTTTATTGAGGAAAAATCATGAGTCCAAAAACGATCAAACTTCGTAACATTCTCGGTGAACTGAGCGTCGCTAAACTATATGGCGGAGAGCATTTAGGCGTAACCGCCCCAGCCAACTTTGACCTACGCAAGGAGATTAGCAAGATTGGTAAAGCGATCGGCAAATTTTACCAACCCGCACCAGTACAAACACAGGTAATCCAGATTCCGCCCCAACTACAGCATGTCTTGCCTAATGCATTTTGTGAATATGGAAGCCAAATTTACCGCCGCACTGACAGCCAACTGGAACTAATCGAAAACCAGTCCCATCGCATTCGCGCTGCCATGTCTGTGGTCAAGATTTTGGACTTAGTGCTGAAGATGCAACAGTATGATGATGATCGGGAACTAGCGAAACTGCGTCAAATTCTCAATCAGAAATATGATGCTTTCGTAATCAGGTTTGGTAACTTTACCGCCAAAGTAAACCTTGAAATCTTCAAAGAAGACCCAAATTACTACCGATTAAGAGCATTAGAAATTGACCAAGGCAAAGGAAAAAGCCCGATCAAAGCACCGATATTCGATCAACGCACAGTCAGAGCCACGCCAAGATATCGCGCCAGTAATGCCAAAGATGCCCTTGCTCAATGCCTAGATGCACGGAGCTTTATTGACCTTGACTGGATTGGGAATCTGCTCGACAAAAGTATCAGCACCGTCGTTACCGAACTAGAAGGGGCAGTGTTCTACAACGGAACCACACCACTAGAAGACTTAAAAGCAGCTTCCAAAGAAGATTGGATTACTCGCGAAGAATTCATCAGTGGCAATGTGGTCGCACGTTTAAACAAGGTGATCGCATGGCAACAAATGGGAGTTCCTGACTGGCTAAACGTAGAGATTTACCACCAAGTTATCAGAGACAACCAGCCAGTCCCCTGTTTACCCGAAGCTGAAGATGTCGATATCAAAGTGCGCTGCGCGGTGAAATTAGGACTCAATATCAACTCCATGACCCCAGACGAGCTAAATCTGCTGTTACGCAACACCATCCGAGTGAAGCTAGGAACAAGTTGGTTGCCCGAAACCGTAATCAAGGAGTTTACCGAACAACTGCTCAGCCATGCAGGAAAAAGTACAGTCAAATTTCATCCCGACCCAGCCAACATTTGGGTAATCACAGGTGACAGTAAACTAATTGTTTCACCACAGAATAAAACTGAGTGGGGAACCCGAAACTTTACGGCGATCGCCCTGATTGACCACACCCTCAACCAAAAAGATCCTAAAGTCTACGATTACTACAAAGACAAAGATGGCAACACCATCGCCACTCTCAACCTCGAAGCAACATCGGAGTCGCGCACGATGAGGGATAAGATTCAAACTGCTTTCAAAGCATGGATCTGGAGCGATGGCGATCGCGCTGAAAGGCTATGTCTGCACTATAACCAATATCACAACCTCTACCGCGATACTGTTTATGCCCCAATTTTCTATACTGAGGGCTATTTTAAGTAATTAATGCTTGACAAAATACAAAAATATTAGATAATTTTTCTTGTTGATGACTTCCAAATCTAAACATCAGTAAAAAGAGCTTACATAATGCAAGTTTCTATCCCAGACAGCCTCAAACTTTTTAGAACATCTCATCTTGTGCGTGGAAAATGCCGAGTAGAACTTGAGGCATCAACGGGTATTGTTATGGATCAACAAGAGCGTACTACAACTAGAGTCTATGGAGACAATAGAGGTGTTGGTAGTACTGTGTCAGTCGATCAAGCTCTCTGGCTAAAGTTTGAAAATGGGAAAGAACAGTGTATTGATTTCCCCAATACAGATATTTACCTATCTAGACCTGGACATAAAATTACATTCATATCTGCAACAAACCAGCTAGATCCTAAAAAATATAATGCCTATATTGCCTTTTACAACCATACAACTGATAAATTTCATTATTACTTTTATGGTTGGTGGAAACGAGTTCTATACAAATCTCCCCCATTAGGATTCTTTTGTTATTACATTGGAACTTTTTTGTTTTATGGATTGCTTGCTCTCATACTTCGACTTATGAAAATAGACGACAGTCAGATAATGAGGAGTAATCAGATGATTATAGATTTATCTTATTTCGTTAGGAATTTATCTGATTTCGTTAGCACGATTTCATTCAAGTTAATTAATTGGGCACCTGTTTTGGTGTTCGGATGGCCTGCAATTTTCTGGATAACACTTGAGATAACTGATCGTCGATATACTCTTTTTGAGAAACATCTTGAGAAAATAGTAGAAGACTTTCGGAAACAGTTGAAAGAAAGTTAAAGAATCACTAATTAATTATCAATGACAGAGACACAAGTTAAATATCAACCACAGACAGAGCCACCTCTATCTGATTGGTTAAAGTTTTTGCGCGAAGAAGTAAGATTTGAATACAACATTAGCGCTCAAAGAGTCGCATGGTTTCTTACTTTACAAACATTTCTAATTTCTGCCTTCGTTTTAGGATATTTTAACTCCAACGCAATTATAGCCAAAGACTTTTTTGGACAGATAATTCCTATGATTGGCATAATCTCATCCTTACTTCTTCGAGTCAGCATTATGGTGGCACATATTCGTATATGGCAGCATAGTAGAAACTTGAAAAATTTCCATCAAGAAGGACTATATGAAGGATTGGATGATTTCTTGCGAAATATTGCAATGCTTTATCCTAGAATAGTTCCCTGCTTATTGCTTAGTACATGGATTGTCATTTTATTAACCTTTGGTTATCCATTACCGCTTAAAGATTTATCACCAAGTTCATTGTTTCTTACATTTTTCTTGATTTTAGTTGTTGCAGATATCTTTTTAAACAAATTTGAAAGAAATGATAAATTACAAAATGTCAGAACGACAACATAGTTAGCTGATCCAAGCCTTACAACCATGATTTTCATTAATCCTAAAATTGACTTTGAGTTCAAAAAATCTTCGGCTTCACATTAGACCTGTTGGGTAATAACAATTAAAATCGCTGAAATCGTTACCCAGAGAGGGTTTCAACGATTCTAAGCCAACAGCCTTGAAACCGTTACCCAGATTGGCTTTCGAGGCTTTTTGTGCTTATTACCCAACAGGTCTATTATAACCTAGCAACCATCAGATCTTGAACAAAGGGAAGGTAGAGGAGTTAGGCAGGGTAATGAATGGAGTGATGTATTTATCTTCCGCTATGTCACCGAAGGCAGGAATAACCAATCAGGATTTGATTCGTTCCTATGGCAAGCGATTGAGAACAAACAACGCATGATTTCGCAGGTGATGTCGGGCGATCGCACCCATCGCACTATCGAAGACATTGATGAGACTGTCCTTAATGCTGCCCAGATGAAAGCGATCGCATCGGGCGATCCTCTAATTATGGAACGGGCTACTCTCGAAGCCGAATTGCAAGGACTAGGAATGCAATTGCAAGCCTATAACGATACGCAGTTTAGGGATAAATCTAAGATTCAGTATCTAGCTGACATGGTAAACACCAACCATCCTGCTAACATTCAGCATATTCAATCAGACCTAGCCACCGTCGCCAAAGCCAACCTGAAGCAATTCATCAGCGATCGCGGGGTGATGTTGGATAAAGCTGTGCTGATAGCCGATCATATTTCTGAACAATTCCAAAAGTTGAGAGATAGCTATCGGTTAACTCAAATGCAAATCGGACAATTTGCAGGACTGAATGTGTATCTGAGCAGATTTGGCTCTGAGGTCAATGGCTCGATTGGTATGAGCATTAGTTCAGGCTATGAATTTAATGTTGATTGCCACAATCCGCATAGTTCTCTTTTGCATGTGGTGAGGAATGCGATCGCTGCCAAATTGACTACAGCCCAAGAAACTCTCGAACGCGATCGGCAAGAACTACCAATCTTGCAAAAGCGCGTCAGTCAGCCGTTCGATCAACTTCAGACATACCACGAAAAAGCAAATCGGTTAGAGTTTCTCAAGCAACTGTTTGATTCAATTGCTAACGAAGCACCCGTGGATAACGACGATCAAGATCCTAATCTTGATGATGAGGAATTGACTGACTCAAGAGAGATATTTTGGCAACGTGATTCTGTAGTCGCCAAGTTGGAGCCACCATCAACAGCGATCGTGGAAACATTGAGGCAGAGACAGTTTGAGGATTGGGTATCAGGTGACGCTGATAACTGGCTTGAACAAATCGCGCAGATTGTTAGCACTGTTGAGATTGAAATTCCTGTGAATGGCGATCGGCTTTTGCAGTTTCTACAACCGCAAGTATTCAAGCCTTTGTCTGAATTCATGCTTTTAGAAGGAGGAGGTAAGCAAATTGTGATTCCACAGAAGAATGTAAATGAGGGGAGAGAACAGTTGAAATTGTTCTAAATTGAGTAAAGTATGGGAGCAAGTTTTTGCTTTGTGAAGACTTGTTCTTGTACTATGACTTTACTAGATAATCCTTGTAACGAGAAAGACACTATTAATGGTTAATTCATTACCAAATATACCTTTAGACATCGATATTGAAAGCAAAGCAGTCTTAAAAAAACTGGCAAAAGCGCATCAAGCATTGGCGGAACTAAAAGGAGTTGCCGCCAGTATTCCCAACCAAAGTATCTTGATCAATACTCTATCTTTGCAAGAAGCGAAAGATAGTTCAGCAATTGAAAATATCATCACAACCCATGACGATCTGTATCGAAGCGATAGCCTTGCCGAGCAGTTTGTCAGTGTTGCCGCAAAAGAAGTATACAACTATGCCACAGCCTTGCGAAACGGATTTACACAAGTTAAGCAGACAGGACTATTGACGAATAACGACATTCTCAAAATACACGCTTGCATAGAAGAAAATCGTGCTGGTTATCGCAAGCTATCTGGTACTGCATTGAAGAACGATCAGACAGGAGAAACAGTTTATACACCGCCTCAGCATTATGACGAGATAGTAGCGTTGATGAGCAATCTCGAAAGATTTATAAACGATAATACTCTCTGTGACTGGGATGAACTTACCAAAATGGCAGTAATCCATCATCAGTTTGAAAGCATACATCCGTTTTATGATGGAAATGGTAGAACAGGAAGAATTATCAACATTTTGTATCTAGTCAAGCAAGGCTTACTCGGTAGTCCTGTCCTGTATCTTTCGCGCTATATCAACCAATATAAAACTGATTACTATCGTTTGTTACAAGCGGTTCGCACTGAAGGAAATTGGGAAGACTGGCTGTTATTCATGCTAGAAGGGATTGAGCAGACTTCTCGACAAACCATAGTGTTAATTCAGAGCATTAGGGATTTGATGCAGCAATACAAAGTAAAACTAAGAGGAGAACTGCCAAAAATCTACAGTCAAGATTTGCTCAACATTATTTTTAGCCATCCCTACAGCAAAATAGAATTTGTTGTTCAAGGGCTAGAGGTGACGCGCATTACCGCAACCAGATATTTAGACGAGATGACTCGTATAGGATTGATGAGCAAGCAAAAACTAGGACGAGATAACTATTACATCAACATTGCTCTGTTTAACTTATTGAGTAACGTGCATGAAAAGTGATCTTTTCTATACATATTGTAAAAACCTGTATAGAAAAATAAGCTTTTCTATATATATTGATCGCTGCTAAATTGACTACAGCCCAAGAAACTGCGAACGCGATCGCACTATATTCCTGAGTGTGTTAGCTTTATACTGTGTGATTATATGACTAAAACTACTACTCATGGCTAGGGATGAATAATGCTAGAAGTTACCTTGTCACAACATTATCAGATTTCTATCCCACAGGAAATTAGAGATTTGTTAAATTTACAAGTGGGGCAGAAGTTTTCGGTTGTTTTAAAAAATGATTCGATTACACTTGTCCCTAAATCTTCTATGCAATCATTCCGAGGTATCTTAAAGGGAGCTAATACTCACAATGTACGCGATCGCAGTGAAAGAGTATGAAGTTTCTTGTTGATACTTGTGGATGGTTAAAGTATAAAATCAGATTATTAAAGAGGTAATTGCTATGAGTCAATATGTTTTACTTCGCATTCAGTCTCTTCAAGAAGAGCTTGAAAGTTTAAAAAAGATTGTCAGTCATCAATTGTTGCAGGGTCAGCGTAAAACTACTTATATCAAAGGTCTATGGAAAGATTTTGAGATAAATGATGATGATTTTGCTGATGCGAGAAGTGCTGTTTTTAAAGATGCAAATAATTGGCAAGAGTAGAAAATCAAATGGATACTTATTTGGTAGATACTCACGCTCTAGCTTGGTTTATTGCTGAAGACAAACGTTTATCATCTTTAGTGGAGAATCTTCTTAATCAAGCTCAAGAGGGAGAGATTCAAATTCTCATTCCGACTCTTGTTTTGGCTGAACTTATGCATATTGCTGAAAAAGGTAAGGTGAAAGTAACGGTTGAGCAGATTTTACAACAAATTAATCAGGGAGATGGATTTACGGTGGTGGCTTTCGATTTTCCTGTTTTTCAAGCGATGCTTACATTACCGAAAGAATGGGACATTCACGATCGCGTGATTGCGGCAACGGCTAGTTATTATCAAACAACGTTGATTACGAGAGATGAGATGTTGAGAGCTTTATTTCCCCAATTACCAGGAACTCGCCAAATCTTTATAGTTGAAATTGAGTTGGTTCAAACGTCTTGCGGAATGTCAGTTCCATTTTATAAATATATAGGCGAGCGTGAACAACTCAAAAATTGGGCAATTGCCAAGGGTAAATCCGGCATAAAGGAATATTGGCAGCAAAAAAATCAATTCACCATAGACAACATACCTACAAATATCGTTGAAAAAAATCTTTAGATACATATACCTAACAAATCGTTTTAGCTGGCACACTTCTTGTGCTGAACAGTTTTTATAATCATTTAAAGAGAAGTCCTCTTTAGCTTTGAACTCACTATAAATCGGTTCTAAAGCACAGCGCTATCAAGATAAGCCGCAAACTCATCACCAAAACGATCCGCAAAAATTGCCTCCCGCATCCTCTGGGTAAAGCGAATCAATTCCGTTAAATTGTGAATCGATAGCAAAGTCGCCCCTAAAGCTTCCTGAGACCGCACTAAATGCCCTAAATAAGCCCTTGAATAGTTGGTGCAAGTGTAGCAAGGGCAAGACTGATCCAGCGGTGCATAATCCCGTTTAAACCGTTGATTCTTTAAATTCCAGCGTTCCCCTTGCACCAAGCCCACCCCATGCCGCCCCAAACGAGTGGGAATCACACAATCAAATAAGTCAATCCCAGCGCCTACAGCCTGAGCCATTTCCCGATAAGTTCCCACCCCCATCAAATAACGGGGTTTGTGATCGGGTAATAACGGCGTGGTGGCTCGCACGATCTTCTGAATTAATTCCGGCGGTTCCCCCACACTCACCCCACCAATGGCATAACCTGGTAAATTCAGCTTCACTAATTCTTGGGCGCAATGTTGACGCAAATCTAAATAAACTCCCCCTTGGACAATGCCAAACAGTGCTTGACTATCAGGACGTTGATGGGCTTGCATACAGCGTTTCAGCCATGCCACAGTACGTTCAATAGCCCGCACCACTTCCTGATAGGTCGCCGGATAGGGAGGACATTCATCAAATGCCATAATTACATCCGCCCCCAAAGCATTCTGAATCTGAATTGACTTTTCGGGAGTTAAGACCACCATAGCCCCATCCCGAGGCGAACGAAATGTTACCCCCTCATCGGTAATGGAACGAATATCACTAAGACTAAATACCTGAAACCCGCCCGAATCAGTCAAAATCGGTTGCGACCAATTCATGAACTTATGCAGTCCCCCAGCTTCTGCCACAATGTCTTCCCCTGGTTGCAGATGCAGATGATAGGTATTGGCTAAAACCATTTCCGCTTGGCAATCCTTTAACTGCGCCGGAGTCACAGTTTTTACATTGGCCAAAGTACCCACCGGCATAAACCGAGGCGTATGCACATCACCATGAGGCGTGTGGAAAGTACCCGCCCGCGCTCCGGTTTGGCGACATTGATGCTCCAAAGTAAAAGGAAAGTTAGTTAAAGATAGCTCTGAAGCGTTGGCAATAGAATGATTGGAATTGGTCATGAGATCGCAGCAGGATTAGTTAACGGCGGAAATACCATCGGTTCCGTTAGAGTTTGACGCATATTACAGAGAATTACCTCTAAATAAGTGCGTAACTGTTGGAATTTAGCCACATTGGGCTGATAGGTTCCATCACTATTTAGCTCAAACAGATTACCGCTAAATAACTCACTCTGCAAGGAGGGATCATTTTGCACTAAGCAGCCTTCTGGTTCTTGCCACGGGAATAAACCGCGTGGGAAATCCCCCTGCAAAATTGTCAAAATTCGATCACGACAGGCTTTGATGTTAATGCCTTGTAGTTGCAGTTGCTGTAATAAACTATTCGGATTGACCGCATCACTCAGTTGTAAATGGCAGATTTCCCGCAATAGGAAATAGTCGGAATACTGTTGCCGCGCTAGATTGAGCAAATGGGGATGCAACGGCGCAACGGCTAAACCTTCGGCAATGGTTGTTGGTGATAGGGTTTCCATCTGGGCATTGGGCAATTTCTGCTGTAACCAACGTAAGATTAATGGGAATTGCCACGCTCCACCAATCAGGTAGACCTTGGTAATGTCCGCCCCAAAAATTCCCGACAGGCTCAATAACGTATTTAATTCGCGATTGATTTGCTGAATATACGGCTGAAATACTAAGCTCTCTAATTCCCGCCGCAAAACCATTAGGGGTAAGCCGTGAACCTCTGCCTGCCAGCGTTCCTGATCTGGATGATTAGTTAAAGTTTCTTTCAGATTCTTCGCGTGTTGCAATAGCGCTAAACCCACCGCCGAACTGCGTAACCGCTGCCCTAGTATCGCTCGTTCTTGAATTGCAATGCTACCCGTACTAGGCAAACTAAGATCACTCAAATCACACTGATTACGGTCTGGATTACTCACCATGCGCCAATGGGGATACAGCAATTGTAGCGCGACATCTTGATCTAAGCTATTTCCACCATAATCCCAGTGGCGGTGACATAGATCATGTTTGGTGGGAGCCAACGGAATTCCTTTCAATAAGCCTACACTCGTACCGGTCGCTCCAGCATCTAAAAACAAGCTAATTCCTTCTGTAGCATTAGTTTGCCCTTGGCGCTGATGTACTTGCACCTGTCGCAACAGAGGTGCAATAGACTGATCCACCACCATCACCTGTTCAGGATGAGTTACCAAACCCGCCGCCAAAACAGTTTCCCTAATATTCAAAGCGAAGGTGTCAGCATCAGCGCTAGGTTGAGCCACCACCACCCCTTGCAACCGCGTCAAAATCTCTGCCACCTCAGGCAAGCGGGGATGATATACCATTTGTGGCAATTGTTTCAGGGATCCCACCGTCGCGGCAATCAACCAGCGCAAAGTAACTTGATGCTGATCTGACCACTGTAATACCGGTTGCCAAGAAGTAATTGATTTATAAGGTAAGCCCAAATTAAATAAAGACTTCCAATTAATCAAGGGATAGCCATTGTTAGGTAATTCGATGATAGATTTAGCAATGGGAATATCTTCATTTAAGGGATCTTGTAGGGTCAGTTCACCGCTATAACTAGCCATAAAACTCAATTGCTCAGCCAAGTTTGCCCCATCTGCATCGAGTTTGAAGCTTAAGGGATAGAACTTGCCAGAACTGCCATTACATAAACTAGCCCTGAGATGATAAGCACCAATGTCAATGCCTAAAATCCACTGATCATTTAGTCCATAAATTTCTTGCTCCGGCGGCGGGGGAACCAATGACTGCGAAAGACTTTCTACGGTTTCAGCAACTATGTCAACGGCTCCTTGACGATCCGTGGCTGCCGCCGATAGACCTAATTTTTCACGCTCCATATCCAACAATGGTTCGTTAAAATTGGGGCGTTCAATTTCATCAAATAGACTTTGCCATAATTTATCTTCCGCTTCACCCCGTTCTGTTGCATCGGCTAAAGCAGTCAGTCTTTGTTCTATCGGATCTATAATTTCAGGTAATGCAACTTCCTGTTGATTTTTCCGTAAAGTAGGTGTAGACAAGTGTTCAACCCGATTAGCAAAAGCGTTTAGCTTGGCAGATTCTTCCTCTTCAGCAGCTTCTTTTTCTAGGGAAGCAAAGAAATCAGCGGAACTGAGTGGCTCTTCCTCTGACACTGGTGGTTTAACATAATCTGATAGGGATGCCATTGATGAGAAATTAGCCAGTCGATCTAACTCATCTTGCCATGAGTTTTCGTTCTCATCTTTTGATGGGCTAATAGCACCTAAATTACTGAGGTTGAGTTCCGTATAATCATTGATTAAGCTAGTTGCTGAGTTGTCCGTATCATCATGGATAGAAGTGATTTCATCTAAAGCATTCAGCATCTCTCCTAATTCAAAATCATCAATGCTAGAGATCCCATGCTCTGGCTTTGGTTCCAAAACTTTTGGCTCTAAAACCGTAGGAGTATCATCGCTAATAATATAGGTGATTTCATCATCTATATTAGCTAATTCTAATAACTTTTCTATATTATTTGCCGTACGAGAATTACCACTTAATTCTTGAGATAAATCATCTAGATCAGAAGTCAAGTCATGGAATACTATGGCGTGATCGTCAGCATTCATAGACTCAGGTGCATTGTTTACCGAATCAGCAAATAAATCTGCGACATCTTCTTCTAAACTTTGGAAAATTTGGTTAGTATCATCGTCAAACGGCGAAATAATGTCATCATCATGCTCTGAAATGGTCTGATTTTGCAGCACCGGCACGACTAATGGGGCAGATTCTGCCATAGATTGCCCTAAAAATAACGCATCTAGTTCGTCCATGGCTTCCGTTGGCTCATGGGCTAAAGAGCGCATGGCAATTTGTTCCGCAATTACGGCGGCAAAAAGTTGATCTGGATCATCTTTGTTCGTCATGGGGAAGACTGGCATATCATCAATCCCGCCAGATGACCCTGAATTAGCGTTCCTTTTGGGTGGTAATGGTTGTTCAGGGGTTGCTTCGGTTTTTGAGGTTGAGATTGGTTGAGTATGACGGAAGGGCGTATTCCGAATTACCTGATCGATATTTGTGGCAACTAAAGGATTTGCGCCGCCGCCTTCACCTAGATTATTCAAATCCTCCGCTAATTCCCGAATCAAAGAGTCATCCCAAGGCATTACCTCTTGGCGTTCGCTCATTTTTTGACCGGGTAATAGAACTAAAGACTCATCGTCATTTGCTAGCTCTTCAAGATCCAGTATACTTTGCTCAATATTTTGCTCGGAAGTTTGGCTATGGGCGGACTGCTGCTTAGAGCTATTGTCAGAATCTGCGATCTCCTGCACCGAAGATATGGATGGTTGATCCAGCGCGGGGAGGGAGGTTAATGGATTGGTAATCTGGTCTGAGGCGACTGTGGCTGTAATCGTAGGCAGTGACGGTAAAACTGGCAAAGGTAATGGCTGCAAATTACTACGCTCAGTTTTGCTATGATCGTCAATCATCGTCACTTCTTCTGAAGTAATGAGATTTGGTTCTAATTGATTGGTTCCAGATAGAGGATGATCGTTAAGCCATGATAATAATTCATCATCTGCGGTAACTTCGGTTAAATTAGGAATCTTGAGTTCATTTAATGGTATCGTGCCACCATTTTGCCCCCCATTGGGATGGTCAACATTAAGCTGTAATTTAGTTGGGGTTTCTTCTCTAGCATCTAGGGGCAAGGGTCTTTCGCTATGCACTGGATTTAACTCACTGGTTTCCCCATGATGGCTGCTATCTTTACTAGATAATCCTTTCGGCATCGGGGGTAATGGCATTAGTCCCATCATGGGCAAAGCGATTAAAGTCGCATCTTCTTCTTCATTTGGTGTAATAGGAGTCGCTGGCGTTGCTGCATCTGCAATTAGAGGCTTCAAATCATGGCTAGCTAAGCTTGAGGAGGTATCTGCCCAATCATCTAAATTACTGTGTTGATCTGAATTAGGAATGATTGCCGAAGTTTTCTCTACTTCTTCAAGCATTTGCGCTAATTCTGATAGGTGGCTCAACACATCTCGCTCTAGATCAATCTCTGGTTGATCTAAAGTCGGAACCTCTTTGCCAGCAAAATCTTCAACCGCATAATTGATTGTATTGACGGCAATAGTGACATCATCAGGATAGATTTCTTGCCATTCTTCGTTAGTAAAATCATGATTTAGAGGATTTATAGAAGTGGTTAAAGTTTCTTTTTTAATCTCATCTACTTTGTCAAATAGTTCATCGTCAGGAAATAAAGTCAATAGATCTTCAATGGTATTAACTTCTTGACTAATACCTAAAGATGGTGTTTGAGTGGCAACATTTCCTGAATTTGCCAGCGCAGCAGCATCAGTAATCGCGGCTAATGGAATGTCAATTGTTTGACTTTCACGGATCATATTACCTGTGGCCGAATCTATGTCTTGTGAGGCGACACTATCTGCATCCTGAGTTATTAATTTATCATCAAATATCTGCTCAGAGATAGTTTGGGAAATCGCTTCTGTAGACAGTTCCCCAGTAATGTCTTCTTCTGTTTCGTTATCGATGGCTAGCAGTCTTTCAATTAAAGACTCGTCAACATATTCTTGAACTGGTGATAAGTAACTGCGATCAATTTCCACCGGCAAATCTAAGTTAGCTATATTGACAGGATTTACAGATGGTTCTGCTCTAGTCTGTGAATTAATTACTGCTGTATCAGAGGCTAGATTTTGTAAGTTGTTAGTGGGACTTGGAGCATCCGTAGCTTCACGATTTTCCCCCTGATCTACTTGGGCTGTTATGGAACTGAGTAGAGCTTCGCCTCGATATTCGAGCTGCTCAATATACGACAACTTCTGCTCAAAGGCTGCTTTATAACCTTCGAGATCTTGCTCTAGATTTTGGAATGTGTTGTTAAACATCGCATCTAAGCTTGATAGGAAGCGATCAGTTTGTTGTTGCACTTGAGATAGGATTTCTGGGGCAATGGGCGGAACTTCGGCGCTCGGCTCATCATCACCGCTAGCTTCTAGGTGACTGCGTTGATTCTGTAATGCCTGTTCAATAGTTTGCTCTAAAGTCTGACCAAGGGTTTCTTGTACCGCGCTTTGTACGGCTTCTTGAACTGCGGCCTGTAGTGAATCTTGAAAACCCTCTTGTTGCTGCGCTTGCATCGTCGCCACTTGGCTAGACCACGACTCTTGAGCATTGGCTAAGCGAGTAATTTCTTGGTTCAGTAATTCTTTTTGCAGCTTTAAATTGGCAATTTCTTCTTCCAGACGCTCATAATAGGGGTTATTTTCTGGTACTCCAGCAGTTGCCTCATTATTTCGGTTAATATTCTGGTTAATGTTTTGGGCAATAGTCTGGGAAATTTCATTGACCATCACGGTTCTTTCATGGTCTAAAGACTCTTGCACCGCTTGCTGCACAGTCTTTTGCACCACTTGCTCCAGCAATGCCAAAAGCTGTGGCTCTAACCCAGCATTACTACCCGAAGCAACAACATCATTAGCCTGTTGCGAAGCAATAATGATATTTTGCGCCTCATTTTTAGCGATATATCTACTAGTATTTACAGTTTCTTGATCTAATTGAGAAGCTATATCAGTAATTTCTTCGCGCTCAGTTGAATTAAATTCGTTATTATTATTTGTTTGTGAATCTAAAGTGTCGCCTACAGCCAAGACAACAGTTTTAGTGCTGCCAACAGCGAAGCCCGGCGGTAAAGGTAAAGGATTAGTGAAATTAGGGACTGGATCAATTGACCTGCCCTGATTTGGTTCCCTTTGGGGCGTAACTTCTTGGGGAATTGCGTCACCAATATCATTATCGTGAATCGGTGCTGGGTCAGACTCAGGGGCGGTATTATTGGGCTGGGGGGCAGGGGACTGGCGCAATGGTTGGCTAGGAGCAGATTCAGGATCAATCCGGACTGTGGCACGACTGCCCCCCATAGGAATCAATGGCGGCAAAGGCATAGGGCGAACTGGCCCTGTCTCCCGTGCTTTGAGAGGTGGTAGCGGTGGTACACTAGGCAAATTAGTCGGATTCAAAGGCTGTAACTGATGAATCAAAGCACGAAACTTTTGCTCTAGGGCATCAATTTGGCTGTCATCGGTCATGCCTTCTAGGCGAGAGCGTAACTGCTTCATTTGCTCTCGATATTGCCATTCCTCAGACGCAGCAGACTGATCTGCACCTTGGGCCACTTGGGGCGGTCGTTGCAGCAGTACATTAATTTCGGTGAGCAAGTTACGAATTTGAGTGTTCGCCATAATATCCCCTACACATACCGACGGCTGAATCGGTCATACTTTACCGTCATTTTGCTAACTAGAAATTGCCAAACGGAAATTTATTTTTGTAATCTTATGTAACTTTATTTTTAATTGTAATTTTTGTCTCAAGGTTTTTGTAAGCTTTTAATCTGGTTGCACCAAGAATTTAGTCATAGAAATTACGATTGAACTTTGTTTGCAGACAATATGACATATTTCGCGATTTTTTTTGCTAGTATCTTGACGAATTTTGCGGTAAACCTCTATGAAATATGTCCATCGCGTTCTTGGGTTGTTGCCTTTAATGCTATCAGCCACTCTGGGGATAGCAGGGCCTAGTGATGCTGAGCATCGTGACGTAGATATTCGGTTGCGGGTGAATCGTAATGAAACCTACACAATTTTAGTGCGTAAAGCGGAATCCTTAGCCCGTAATGCTACCCAACAAGCTTTTGATCAAGAGGTTTTTGTCTCTAGTGTGTCGGTTAAGGTTACAGCCCAGTCAGCGGATCGAGCGGCAATTATTTTGAAGCTGCAAGCCAATCGCGACCAATGGCAGAACCGCCCCGATCCTCGGTTGTGGTCGCTGTATTTTCCTATGGCGAAAAGTTTGATGGGGATCAACTAGGGGCTAACTTGAGACTAAATTAGGGCATTACTGTGCCAATATGGCCCTCATTATGTAATTACTGGATGTCAGGTAGATGTCAGTGATGGGCTAAGTTTTTTAGGTCCCAATATCTAGGGGCTGGTATCTAGGGCATGGCATCTAAATAAATTAGATCATCGGATCAGTTACATCATTGGCAGTCTAGATGCGTGCCCCACAAGGTTTTTTATTATTAACAACATTATTAACAACTGGACTGCGTCAGATGGGAAACTGCTGTAGTTCCCCATAAAATTTTTTTATTTGCTTTTTTTATTTGCTGGCAATTTGCCGCTGATTTGCGGTTGTATCAGCCCTATGGTTTAAGTGAAGATCATCTAGACAATAACCCCATAAATCCGCCAATCACGATACCCCAAAGTTATGACTAAATCCCTCACCATTCCCCCTAGAAGTTTAGGTATTGCTATAGCTGATTTGTGGTTTTTTGCCAGAAAATTTGCTGCCAATCACAATCACGGTAAATATGGTAACTATGCGGCTCTCACTGCTCTGATGGCTTTGGCTAATGGTGGTATGGCTAGTGCTTTACCTTTAGAAACCCCTAAATCTAGTGTGCAGGATAACTTAACCTCTAGTGTGACTGTTAATCTTGCTGCTGGCTCAACCTCAGAGGCGAACTCAGTTAGCTTGCCCACCACAACTCTCAAGCCTAAAGATCCCTCAAGGGCGCACCGTAAGCAAACTGTCAATGGTGAGTCTAAACCTGACTCCAAACCAAATTCCACCAATACTAATTCTACTCCGGCAAAACCAGTCACAACTGGGGCTGTGCCAACACCGCGCCCCACTAAGCCCCCCAGCAATTCCCCCAAACAAGCACCCAATCAGTCCCCTAATCAAGCGCCAAGTCAAACACCCAGTCAAACGCCGAATAATAAACCAACCACTCCAGTACCTCAGCCAAACCCACAAACTCTAATTCCGGTGCGGCAAATTCGGGTGGTGGGCAACACTATTTTAACCGAGGCAGAAATTCGGTCATTAACGGCTCCTTTAGAAGGTAAGTCCGTCACCATTAGTCAACTGCGGGAAGTGGCTGATAAGATTACACAAATTTATCAGGAACGCAATTACATTACTTCTAGGGCGATTATTCCGGCTGATCAGGTGATTCGCAATGGCATAGTCACCATTCAAGTGCTAGAAGGCTCCCTAGAAAATGTGGAAATTCGCTGGGCAGGCAACAATCGCGGTCGGCTCAATGAAGACTATATCCGTCAACGGGTTTTAATCGGTGCCAAAACGCCCCTGAATTTTTCGCGCCTTGAAGAGGATTTGCAATTATTGCGTAGCGATCCATTAATTGGTGATTTACGGGCCAATTTAACCCGATCTGTATCTAATGCCCCCGATAAAAGCGTGATTCAGCTAGCGGTTACCGAAGCGCCATCTTTTAGTACCCGTGCTTTTATTGACAACTATGGCAGTACTACCACGGGAATTTTTCGTTTTGGGGTTGGGGTGCAGGAATTAAACCTCACTGGTGCTGGGGATGCCCTATCAGCCAACTACACCCGCTCCGGCACAGCCAATGCCTATGCTTTTAGTTATGTCTATCCCGTGAGTAATAATGGCGGTACTTTAAGTTTAAATGCTTCATTAGGCAATAATCCCATCAGTGATCCCCAATTTGCGGGTTTGAATATTGCCACGGATTCACAGGTTTATGAACTAGCTTATCGCCAGCCCTTAGTGCGCACCACCCGCGAAGAATTAGCCCTTGGTCTGAGTTTTAGTGTGGAGAATAGCGCTTCGACTTTTAACGGACAATCTTTTAATTTTCAGAATCAGCAGTTTGGCGATGGGTCTTCCCAAGCGCGGGTGTTTCGTTTTACCCAAGAGTATGTTGAGCGGGACCTTCAGGGGGCTTGGGCGCTACGTTCTTCATTAAACCTTGGCGTAGAAGGTTTTGGGGCCACGATCCGCACCGATGGCACGCCTGACGGACGATTTTTCTCTTGGAATGGGCAGTTATTGCGGGTGCAGCGGGTTAGTGCGGATCGGGATAGCTTGCTGTCGTTTCGCCTCAATACCCAACTCACTGGCGATCGCCTGATGGCATTAAACCGCTTTAGTGTGGGTGGGATGTATTCGGTGCGGGGCTATCGGCAAAATCAGCTTACGGGGGACAGTGGCATCCAAGGCTCCATTGAATGGCAAATGTCCCTAGTGCGCGATAGTGATGGCGTAAGCTTTGTGAAAATATTGCCATTTATAGAATCTGGGGTGATCTGGAATACCCGTGGTGTGCCGACTAATCCCAGTCCACAGGTTTTGGCTAGTATTGGTACGGGTTTAATTTATCAGCCGATGAAAAATATCGTATTGCGTTTAGATTATGGCTTACCGCTAATCGATGCTAAAAATCCGGGCACTAATCTGCAAGATTCTGGCTTGTATTTTTCGATTAATGGGAGTTTTTAAGCAGGTTTAGTAAACAGGTTAAGGCTAATGCTAATAAGGCTGAAAGCCTTGCCAGATAACGCAATTAATTCAAATCAATATTAGTTAAAATTACTCAATATCAATCATATTTAAGAAATAGCATATATGCATGAAACTTTTGCCATCACCGGAGACTACATCGCCCTATGTGACCTGATTAAAGTCTGTGGCATTACCGACACCGGTGGTTTAGCCAAACAATTTATTGCCCAGGGTAACGTCAAAGTTGATGGGCAGATGGAATTGCGTAAAGCCTGTAAAATTCGGGCAGGTCAGCGGGTCAGTGGCGCTGGTTTTGTGATTGAAGTGGTCGCACCTTAGAGGCTATAAGGGTTTAGCCCATTATTTTGACTAGTGTCACATCACATTACTTAACAGGAAATGTTTAAGTGTTGACAGGCATAGTTTAATTTGGTATCGATTATGGGCATCATAGAGCCAAGTTAAATTAGCTATCACACTAGCTATCACAAACTAGCCATAGCAAGTATTCAATTGAGTTAGGACAATGGCAGATCCCCGACTCTCAAAGCTGCTAAGTCCTAGTTCTAAGCTTGGTGCTAAGCCTAGTTTTAAAACCTTACATCGGGGCACACAGCTATGTTCCACAGGATGACCACCCACCTAAGGCAAGCATTTTTTCTGACGGACTCACCACACCAGTTAGTCCCAAAGTCAGCCCAAAATTCACGCCCTAAAATGGATTCCATAGATTACAAGTCATTACCAACCCAAGCTCCAAAATCTAGCCCTTGGTTTTTACAAAGGTTAGTTTTAGCTTATTTAAGCAAAATATCCCTAGATGCTCACCCCAAAAAACAGCGCTTAGCAGTTGGCGGATTTAGCTTGTTGGAATCGTTGATGGCTGTGGTTGTGGTGACGGTATTACTGGTAGGCATTGCGCCAATGATCGCCCTATCTACGGCCACGCGAGTCAATGCAAGGCGTGTCGATCAAGCCGTTCAAGCGGCCCGCACCTATGCCGATGCCGTGCGTTCTGGTGTGATCACGACCCAGTATGTATATAATTTTCAGGCTTCTACGGCAACAGGTACTGATTCTTACTTCTTTGATACCATCGGTGCGCCGGGGGCTGCGGCTACGACTAACAGCCGAGGCGTATCTGTGCCTGCTGGTATGAGTGTTAGTACTTTGTTCAATAGCACGACGTTTCCGGGAGTGACCATTGACACCAATGGCAATGGTTTTAGTACCACCGATCCCCAAGATTTAGTAGTGATGCCATTACGCAATGCGGGAGCAGCTAGTAGCTCTGACCTTGATAGCCAAGGATTTGTTTTAGTGTTACGGGTCTATCGCGCTGATGCTTTTAATAGTACTAGAACGGGACTTGCGCCAGTAGTGAACACCCTGAGGCGCGGCGATGAGCCAGAATGTACTAATGCGGTATTTAGCATATCTTCACCCAGATCTTGCCCCTTAGCACAGGTGCGTTATGAGGTTTTCCCTAGCACTATTACCTACGACAGTCTCAAAACCCGCCTCTAAATCAGGAAGCTTAAAAAGTACCAATTAAGATTCCCAACTTTTGCTAAAACAAGCCAAGGCAATTTGTGAATTTACCCCAAAAGTCTGGCATCTGGGCATTTAAGCATTGTATGATCCTATTCCATCATTTAAATTTACACCCTTGTGAACTTCCATAATCTAACTCATCCATCAGCCCCAAATGAGCCAAAATATATGCATCAAATCCCTCAGCATCAGTTCTTAAATAAGTTCGCTACTAAAATCAATCGTAAATTAAGGCAATGGCTACGGCATATCTTAGATAAAGAACAATTAATTTCTTTAGGGCAATCTGACCAAGATAGTCCACAACTTAACCAGAACACTTCTCGTGGCTTCACCTTATTAGAATTACTTGTCTCAATGACGATTACTTCTATCATCGTGACGGTACTATTAACATTTCTGGTGGGTCTGCTGAGTACCAATCGCGAAGAAGAAGCCAAATCCGCTTCCCAAGAAGAAGTCCAATCGGCTTTACGCTATATTGCCGATGATATGCAAGAAGCCGTTTATATCTATGATTCGGAAGGGCTACGTTATTTAACTGGTAATTACAATACGACTTTGTGTGGCGCTCCATCGACTAGCGCTAATCCCCAAGGTTGCAGCCAAATTCCCACTGGCACTAACATGACTCCAGTTTTAGTATTTTGGAAGCGACAATCCTATAAAAACGATGCCGCTGCACCAAATACTACGGCATTAGTCAAAAACTTGGGTTATTTTGCCAGTGATGGGTTTGGACCAACTCAATACACCTATTCACTAGTTGGTTATTACTTAATTAACGGCAACACCGCTACGGATGCTAGTGGCACATCTACTCAAGGTACTTGGTCAAGATCCGCCCGCATTGCCCGATGGGAACTGCGTGATGGTGTGGAATGTTCTAAAGCGGTGAGTTGTACCGACCGTGTAACTAGCACAACTACTAGCAACACCATCAATATGTACATTTCTGGTCCTTCTGGTGCACCTACTAGCGCTACGGGCTTTCCCTATACTGCGTCTATTCCTGATTCAGGCTTCCAGAAATTCCTTACCGGTGGTTCTGGTAGCACATCACAAAACATGAATGGGTGGCAAAAACTAGCCCATTCAGGAACCTATGGCACATGGGTAGTTTTATTGGACTATCTGGATGATACCCCCTACGCCTCTACCCATGACAATAAAATCAGCACTGACGGCCCCATTGAAGTGGGGATTGGCCCTAACACCAATGATGCTTCTAGTAACCCGAGCATCAACGTAGATTGTAGTAGCCCTGATATTGGGGTCGGTACTGTGGGCGGCACGTCAACTAATGCCCAACGGATTCCCTCTAGCTTTAGCCCTACGACAAACCCTTCAGGATTTACCAGTTTCTATGCTTGTGTGTTCAACTCTGGCAGTACTCCTAATCAGTCTATTGCCCGATTATGGTTGCGGGGCAATGCCAAAGCGAGAATGACTGATTCTATTACCCTACGCCCGATTACCGACTATAACAGTCATTTTCTGACGCTGCAAAGTGTAAGGGTTTTAGGCAGAGGCGTATTAGTGCCCAGTGATGTCCAGTAATTTGCTTTCATTCCTGTGCTACTCGCAATTAATCTAGCGATTCGGCTCTTTCCTATATTCCATTAGCAAATAGATTCACTTTAGATTAACTTTATGAAGCCCCATCGTCTTGCACATTTAGATTCACTATCATATCAAAGGTATTTATTACCTCATTTACTACGTGGGATTAAGCCACCAAAATCATCTCATGCTTATCACCAACAAAAATCTGCCGACGGATTTACTCTAATTGAGATTTTAGTCGTGTTGGTGATTGTCGGTGTACTCAGCGCCATTGTAGCTCCTGGTTGGATCGGATTTCTCAATAACCAGCGGCTGAGTACTTCCAAAGATTTGCTGTTTAGAACGATTAACCAAGCGCGTTCCTTAGCTAGAAGGGACTCCACTGATACCACTGTAGTTATTGGTGTGACTAATTCCCGTTATTGGGTGACCACGAATCGCACCCAATCGCAATATGATAGTGCAGGTACAACTTCTCAATATCAATATTTTGAAGAAGGGATAGAAATTTCAGCATTAAAACAGGGTACTGGGACAGTTACAGCTTTAAATACAGCGAGTTTTCCCATTGGCTTAACTTTTGATAGTAATGGCACTCCTAAAGGCACAAAAAATATCACTTCCGCTTGGAATCCCAATGCTAGTACAACTACTTTTACTCTGCCATATCGCTTAGTTTTACGTCATCGCAACTTAGGCTCAGGCAGTAATCGCTGTTTGACGATTAACACGGTTTTAGGGGCGATGACTAGTGATTCCGGTACGACTTGCAATAACTAGCTTGATTTTAATCACTAGAATGATCAGAATAAGCATTTATTGTCAAAATCATCTAGGTTCTATTTTCTTGATAATCCTTCAACTGACTCCCACTTCTTGCAATGCTTGATTGCGAATCCGACAAGAATCACATACACCACAAGGTATTTCGCCCCCTTCATAACAAGACCAAGTTTCGGCAATAGGTACACCCAGGGCTAGGGCTTTTTTGATAATCTGCACCTTCGACAAATGCACTAACGGAGCGCGAAGTTTCACCCCATGACCTTCTAGGGCAGCTTTAGATGACAGATCGGCTAAATCCTGAAAAGCAGCGAGATATTCGGGGCGACAGTCTGGATAACCTGAGTAGTCCACCGCATTAATTCCTAAATAAATCGCTTCAGCCTCTTTCGCTTCTGCTAGGGATAAAGCAATGGCAATAAATACCGTATTGCGACCAGGCACATAGGTTACGGGAATAATCGCCGGATTTACACCATCTTTGGGCATGGCCACATTGGGATCTGTCAGCGCCGAGCCGCCCCACAGCGATAATTGCACATCAACGATAAAATGCTCGGTGATTCCCAAATACTGGGCGATTTTTTGGGCAGCTTGTAACTCCCGCTGATGTCGTTGTCCATAGCGAAAAGAGAGGGCAATTACTGCATAGCCTTCCTGTTGCGCTATTGCGGCTACGGTGGCGGAATCTAGTCCACCGGAAAGTAACACGACTGCTTTAGGTTGAGGAGATTCGGTCATAAATTATATATGGTTTGATTGAAATATACTCAGATCCCTGACTTTTTTTGGCAAGCAGAAGTGATCTTTGACAAGCATACAAAAAATCGGAGATCTTAACTTTAATATACACATCAAATTTCATCAGGATCGATCCCCAGCGATCTGAGATAGTTAGCTAATTTTTCCTTTTGTTGACGCTCTTGAAGTTTTTGTTGACGCTCCTGCTCGGCGATTGCTTCGGCTTGTTCTTTCGCCAAACGCTCTTTTTGGGCGATCAGACCTTGTTGCTTAGCCATAATCTCAGCCTTAACAGCCCTCTCATCCCCCGTCAGATAGCGATTGCCTGACTGATCATACCAATAGAGCCATTCGCGATTCCATCCCATGTGTTCTCCCTGTTCATAGCCAAACCCAAGACCTATTTCAGGTAACCAGACTTGATTGTTTTCCAAAGATAGAAGTTCATATTTACCAGAAATCAGGCGATAAACTTCCAATCTCGCTCTATTTTTAAACCGACCCTTGCGACCACTCAAAGGATTATAAATCCCATAATACAAAATCCCTAATGCTTCATAATCCGCTAATTTAGCCTCATATTCACTGTTATATTTTTCCGAAATCACTTCCAAAGCGAAGATCGGCATGATATTACGTTCTTCCCACAGCACATAGCTCAGCCGCCCTCTCTCACCCGTATCATGGTTGACTCCCAACGCTAGAAAACCATCAGGCACAATCGCTGGTTCATCGGGATTATAGTAAACTGCCATATCCACGCCAAAATACCAATCATCACGACCTGCCCAGATTGAGGCTAATAAACTTAGCAATAGGTTGGGAATATCGTTTTGTAACTGGTTATCCACAGGGGTTTCGTCTGATGATGGCAATTCTTCAGCAGTAGGAAGTTGGCGATTTTGGGGATAAGTGAGGTTGACCATAGCTTAGGCAATCGCAGCGTCATGTTATCTCGATTCTAGCAGATGCAAAAATCCCCGACTTTTTCGTGAATTCACAAATTGTCTCTGCTTGTTGGAAAAAAGTCGAGGATCTTTAATTTACTGCAAAGAAATTAAACTTTGGTTTCTTTCTTCTTCATCAGGCGCTTACGCAATAGCCACGCTCCACCCAAAATAGCTAGTCCGCCAGTCGGCTCAAACTCAAAGGGAACGGCTGTAACGGGTAGGGCAACCGCACACGTTTCTTAACAAAAGAGGATGGGTTTGTTAACAAGC
>JBAXSK010000069.1:0-17199 GCA_037130765.1 Pseudanabaena sp. ELA607 | reverse complement strand
GGAGGGGTGGCAGGCTTTGCCTGACGGGGTGGTGCTATTTATCGCCTTCAAGCCGTGCCATTCTTAGTTTAATTGACTATAAAGATCACCAACTTTGTGAAAAAATCGGTGATCTCGTATTTTATCAATTACTAGCTAGCTGTAACTATTAGTAACTAGGCATCCCATTAATTGAGCGTTCCAGGTTAGCGCGAGCTTGGTTGTAACCGGTGATGGCTTGCAAGCGATTGACTCGGGCACGGGTTAGGTCATTTTCGGCGCTGATGACTTCTAACTGAGTACCAACCCCAGCGCTGAGGCGTAACCGAGACAAACGCAAGGCATCTTCTGCTTGTTTAAGACCTTTTTCGGCGGTTTCAATTTGTTGGCGACGACCCATCATCGTGTTATAAGAGGATTCCACATCAAATCTGGCTTGGCGGGCATCCTGTTCAAATCGGCTTTCGGCTAGGGCTTGGTCAGCTTTGAACTGTCTGACTTGAGCTTGGGCTTTACCACCATCAAAAATCGTGAAATCAAGCCGCGCCCCTAACTGATACCCCATGGCAAACCCGCCGATAGTATTAAAATCGTCGGCTAGGTTGTAGTTGGCAAATAGCGATACTTGCGGACCGGTGCGGGAAATCGATAAATTAGCCCTTTCTCTAGCGATTTCCCGTTCTAAACGGCGGCTATCTAGTTCCGAGCGATTACGCAAAGCCAGCAAGATAGTTTCTTCGACGGGTTTATCCCAAGGATCGACGGGTTTAATTTCATCGGCTGCGGCAATGTCTAGGGTGGGTACATAGGCCAATAATCGAGCTAGTTCACGGCGGGCATTGGCTTGGTTAACTTGGGCATTGAGCAAATCTTGTCGCGCATTGGCCAGTTGCACCTCTGACTGCAATACATCAAACTTTGTCCCCACCCCAGCCCGCTCTCTGGCTTTGGTATCTTTCAAGCTGCGCTCATTATTTTCCACTTGTTTTTCATAGATGGTGACCGTACCATCCGCATTTTGCAAGCTGTAATAAGCGGTAGCCACATTGAGATAAGCCACCTGTGAGATGCGATTGAGATCTGCTTCAGCCGTGCGTAAAGTTTGCACCGCAATCCGCACATTGGTGTCATTTACGCCAGAGTCAAATACGGTGTATTGCACGCCGACCGTGCCTTGTATGGGCTGACTAATCGTTGAACTGCGTAAACCATTGGCAATATTACTCAGACGGGTTTGCGCCGAGTCATTAAAGTTGTAGGTAACGTTACCCGATACCGTAGGATTTTTAGCGGCTTCGGCTTCTTGCACTACACCCCGCGCTTTTTCTACGGCAATGCGAGCTTGAATAATATCGCGTTGAGTGCGTCCCACTAGTTCGATAGCTTCTTTGAGGGTAATTTTTTGTACCCGCTCGAGGCGAACTTGGCTTGGTGTGGTTGGTACTACTAAAGTTTGGACTGGTTCTAAACCGGTATTTTGGGCGCTAGGGGTCACCAAGACTGAGGTTTGGGGGCTGATATTAGCAATAGGAACATTACCGCCACTGTTGCTGCTATTACTGCTAGGGTTGCTAGAGCTAGGGGTTTGGGTTGTAGGACTAGGATTAGCCGTTGGACTATTAGCAGTTGGTTTATTAGCAGTGGCACTATTAGCCGCACTATTGGCTGGGGTGATAGTAATCGTCGAGCTATTCGTAGAGTTATTAGCTTCAGCGGGTTTGCTTTGGGCTAGGGGACTGACAGCATTAGGCGCTGTGATGGGGGAAGTAGGATTTTTTGTGGTAATGGTTGTGCTGTTGTTGGTCGGGCCATGGGACGGCACAGCCAAATTAACCGCTGGCTCGGCGGATTTAGGTGTTGCCGCACTTTGATCGAGTATTGGTCGATCCGGCGGAGTTATAGGCACAAAATTAAAATTAGTCGGGCTGATCTCCTGTAACTCCATCTTGGGGACAACACGGCTGGCCAAGAGTTGGGGCTTTAATTGCGATGGGACTAATTGCGATGGTGTTAATTGGGGCGGCGTTTGTCTATCCAGCCGATTAGT
Organism: Pseudanabaena sp. ELA607; assembly: GCA_037130765.1. Classification (GTDB taxonomy): domain Bacteria; phylum Cyanobacteriota; class Cyanobacteriia; order Pseudanabaenales; family Pseudanabaenaceae; genus JBAXSK01. Next base: position 15,173 of record JBAXSK010000069.1, on the reverse strand, counting down.
GACAGGACCTTGCACCCGTTGGGATACTTCCTGCTGCCATAGCTCAGGTGTAGTCCATTCCGTAGACAGATTGATCGGCGTATGGGGCAGCGCGTCAGTTACGTTGGCTAGGACACCGCTAGCATTACGCCCACTCACAGGTTTAATTGTAATTTCACTGATGGGCGGTGGTGGATTTAAAGCGCTAGATTCCGCCACCAGTTGCTTATCTAGAAATGATGGTGAAGGAATACGGGGCACATTTGCCGCAAACCCAGAGCCTTCAGGTGAAGCGGTTACTGCTGTCCCCCCAATTAACAATGCTGGTATTAACACTGGTATCGATAATGCTGGTATCACTAGGGCGGTAACTAATTTCCCGCTGTGAGTTGTGCCGTAAGTCATAGGGATAGTAGTGAATCTTAGGTATTGATGCAGACGGGATCTGAGCCAAATCATTTTCTGTATTAAAGCAAACTGACTGTGTTGAGGAGAATGAGATTGGCGACAAAATTTCCGTAGCTGAGAAGTTTCCATAGCTGATTGATCCATCACTCCTGAACATTTATGACAGCAGAGGCACCTGCGCAAAAGTTACTGTCTGGGGGTTGATTTAGTCTGATTTATCTCAAATTATCTAGAACGGTGATCTAGACCTTAGGATCTAAGCTACATACTTTAAGCTTAACTAACTTAATATATGTGAAATTAACTAACACATAAAATTAACTGGCACAGAAACTCATGGGTGGGGATTTCTGTTAGTTTAATGAAAAAATGCTGCGGTACTAAATTAGCAGCTAGCAATGCGTGAACCAGTATAAGCAAAACTGATTCTACTACCATGCCTAACCAGCCCGCACCTCAACCCAACACCAAGATTAATTAATGCCAAGCAAGGAACGCTACACCATAAAGATAGGCTTTTGGCGCAGATTATTGCAAATTATTATGATCCTAGAACACAGTCTCAAATCAAAGCATAACCAATCACCATTATTCAACAAACTTCCGCCAACGCGGTAAAGTGGATAAGGCTAAGACTTTGCCGCGTTGGCTGTTGGTTCACTTTGTTACTAAGTTATTAACTATTGCTGACCGACTCTAACAATAGCTTAACGCCCACATCTGCAAGGTTACTATCACTTTCGCCCCATTTATTGAGTTCACATTTTGTCCACGATTATGCCCATCAATCTTATTGCCGCCCCCGAAAGTGTCACTCAGTGGACAGGGGAAGCATTGGCGATCGCCGTATTTGCAACCAATGCCGATCAAGCCAACCCTGAGCAAGCCACTGCCAATGATGCTAAAACCAACCATCTGTTACGAGGTGATCTAGCTGATCTAGATGAAAATGTTTTGGGGCATACCTTGACCGAGCTAATTGCCGAGCAAGATTTCAAAGGTGAAATTGGCAGCAGTGTCAGTGGGCGCGTCGGTGGCAATGGGGCAATTCGTAAAGTGATGCTGGTGGGTTTGGGTGATGCCAGTAAAGCTACCCCTGAAGCTTGGCGTAAAGCGGCGGCAGTGGCGGCTAAGTGGGCTAATCAAACCAAGGTCAAAAATTTGGGTTTATATTTTCCGCCTTTCAATACCGATGAGGCAGTGACAGCCCAAGCCATCAGTGAAGGTTTATATCTGAGTTTGCATCAAGATCAGCGTTTCAAGTCTAAGGATGCCAAACCGCTAACGGTCGAAACTATTACCTTGTTGAGCCATGATGCCTCAGCGGTCAGTCACGCCATTGAGACCGCCGCTAAAACCTGTGCCGGGGTCATCTTAGCTAGGGAATTAGTGTCGGCTCCGGCTAATGTGGTAACGCCCCTGACCCTTGCTGCCACTGCCCAAAATATCGCGGACTCTTGCCCTAACTTCACCGCAAAGATTTTAGATCGTGATGCCTGTGAAGCTTTAGGTATGGGGGCATTTTTGGGAGTGGCTCAGGCTTCGGATATTCCACCGCAGTTTATTCACCTCACCTACCGCCACGGCAACCCCAGCCGCAAGTTAGCCATTGTCGGTAAGGGCTTAACCTTTGACTCTGGGGGCTTGAATCTCAAAACCGGTGTGGGCAGCAGCATTGAATTAATGAAAACCGACATGGGTGGAGCCGCTGCAACCCTCGGAGCAGCCCAAGTTTTAGCCCAACTACAACCTAATGATGTGGAAGTGCATTTCATCGTCGCCACTTGCGAAAATATGGTGAGCGGTCGGGCCATGCGTCCAGGGGACATTTTAACCGCGTCTAATGGCATCACCATTGAAGTAAATAACACCGATGCCGAAGGTCGTCTCACCCTTGCCGATGCCTTGGTTTATGCCGATAAATTGGGTGTAGATGCCATTGTGGACTTGGCGACACTGACCGGAGCCTGTGTCGTAGCCCTCGGTGAAAAAATTGCGGGAATGTGGGCAAATGATGACAATTTAGCGCAACAGATCAGCCGCGCTGCCGATGGAGCCGGTGAGCAATTTTGGCGGATGCCTTTAGAAGATAGTTACTTTGACCAGATGAAATCCGTCGTGGCGGACTGTCGTAATACTGGTTCTAGGGCTGGGGGTGCCATTACTGGGGCATTGTTCCTTAAGCAGTTTGTGGATAGCAAAACCCCTTGGGCCCACCTCGACGTGGCAGGCCCTGTGTGGGTAGATAAAGAGTCGGGCTATCACAATGCTGGCGGTACGGGTTTTGCAGTACGGACTTTAGTGAATTGGGTTTTGCACTAAAGGTTTAGATTTGAGATAAATATCATTAGTAACAATTATGAAAAAAATCCTTAAAGGGGTGCGCAAGTTTCAGCGGGAGCATTTCCCCAAGCGCCAAGAAACCTTTGAACAACTAGCCCACGGTCAGAAGCCCCGCGTTTTGTTCATTACCTGTTCTGATTCGCGCATTGATCCCAATCTCATTACCCAGATGGATGTGGGTGAATTATTTGTGATTCGTAATGCCGGTAATTTGGTTCCGCCTTTTGGTTCGGCTAACGGTGGTGAAGGAGCCGCCATTGAGTATGGCATCCATGCTTTAGGCATTGAGCAAGTGATTATCTGCGGACATTCCCACTGTGGCGCAATGAAAGGGCTGCTGAAACTCGAAAGCCTCAGAACGGAAATGCCTTTGGTCTATGAGTGGCTCGAACACGCTGAAGCCACCCGCCGCCTGATCAAAGAAAATTACAGCGAACACGAGGGTGAAGAACTGTTAGACATCACCATTGCCGAAAATGTGTTGACGCAAATCGAGAATCTGAAGACTTATCCGGTGGTGCGGTCTAAGTTACATCAAGGCAAGATGCATATCTATGGTTGGATCTACGAAATCGAGAGCGGTGAGGTGCTGGCTTATGATCCCGCTCAAGAGGAGTTTGTCAGTCCCCAGAGCCATTTAGCCATGTACGAAACTCTGCCTGCCCCAGTGCCAGGGCGCTATACCCAAACTTCTGCGCCCCCCATTGAACCAGATCAGCAACAAGATTCTAGTTGGCTTTCGGCAGCACAGCTAGATCGCATCTATCGCGGTACGTCCAAGTAAAAAACAGGTAGAAGCAGCAAAAATTGCAGATTGAACATGGAGAAATACCACAAATCGATACCGTTCTCGTGGTATTTCTCGGTATTATAGTCAATCAAATTAAGAATGGCACGGGTTGAAAGCAATAAATAGCACCACCCCGTCAGGCAAAGCCTGCCACCCCTCCAAGGGAGGCGTTTTAGTTCTCAACCCTAGTCTGATGCTTTTCTTTCTCTTCTATCTACTACGTCTAACTCACCTTAAATTAAATTCTGAATCGCGCAAATTTTGACAATCTACAAATTAGCCGCTGGCATAGTTTTTGCTACTTTCGCTTTTTGCCTAGTTTTCGGCACAATAGTTGACAATGGCACATCATCATTTAAGCAATAAGTGGCTGTCTTCTCTGGCAAAATCAAAATCTGTCCTAATAAAGTGCGGCTCGAACTATTGATAGGAGCTTCCATTTGGATAATCTGTCGCTTGATCAAAGGCGCTTTGCTAGTGAAAACCTGACGACATTCACGCCACTGATGATCACTATGACAAAACAGCCGCAAACATAAATCTACCGTCGGCTGATTTTGCCCATCGCCATTGAGGAAATGATAAATTTTTTCGTAACGGCGACTGATTTCAGGCGCTAAACACAATAGCAAAACATTCCGCTCAAATTGCCCCAAATCTAAACGCTCACAAAGTAACGGAATCGCGAGGGGGATTTTTTGGCTCAAATTTAAAGCAATCTTTTCGCCAAAGCGCCCCAAGGGATGGTTATGCATCACCGGAGCCGGAGGTAAGCTGCCACCCTGACTAGGATCACCCATGAGCAAGCCCTGCCACCAGTGACTAGTCGCCTGATCCCCCGGACGGTGCGCCACCCGTGCCACATCTCTTTGGGTTTGCTGTTGTTTAGCCGAAGCCCGCATCAGTACCCGATCCAGCCACGCTAATTCTGCCCTTAGATAAGACCAGTTATCGGCAAAAGGTTCGCTCATTTTAAATGACTATAAATTAAAACTACTCAAACCTTACCTAAACCTTGAGTCACAAAGATTTTAGCTTACAAAGATTTTTGCAACACACCGCGCACCGTCGCCGCCACCATCAAACCAAACCCCAGCAGAGCCAAGCAAGCCGTAGCAATGGTCAAATTACCATAGGGAGCGGCTAAAACCACGCTATCCCACGCCCAAGCACTGTGGCTGTAAACATAACGAATCGGCTCTATCGCCCAAGATAAAGGATTTAAACTCGCCACCCATCGCAACCATTGGGGCATAAATGACAGCGGTGCTAGGGCAGTACTAGAGAAAATCAGCGGTAAATTGACCAAAAAGATCAGCGCTAGCATTTCTTGGTGACCGGGCATGGCAAAGGCTAAACCTAAGCTAAGCATGGTAAAGTCCACCACTAGCAAGACCACCACCAGCAGCAACACCCCCAAACCTGATAAAGTCGGCAACCCTGAACCAAGCAAAGCACTAGTAATTACAATCGCGGCAGTTTGGATCAAACTCAGGGTAATGATAAACAGGGACGAAGCCGCCACAATCGAAAACCGCGAAGCCAAGGGAGCAACTAAAATCCGGTTCAAAAAACCAAACTCCCGGTCAAATAGCATCGGCAGACTGGAATTAAGCGCCCCACTAAATGCCGTAAAGACGATAATTCCCGCTGCTAAAAACTGACCATAGGTTTGCCCATCACCGACAACGCCTTCCGGCAGACCGCTAAACAGCGCCCCAAACAACATCAGCCACATCAAAGGTTGCAGCACCCCAGCAATTAATGTGGTGGGTCGTCGCCGCAGTTGAATAAAAAGGCGCTTGGTTAAAGCCATAGTTTCTTGGCGAAAGGCAGCAGACCAAATACCGGTGGATTGCGGCGACTCCATCTCTGTCCAAGGTTGTTTTTGCTGGGGATCGGTGGTGGATTGGGACAAAAGTTGAGTCATAGACGCGCCTAATTTCAGGGAGAACTATATGCCATCTATTTTAACGCGAGTCATGCGAGTTGGCAGACCCCTAAAATCTTGCATCTGGTTGATTCTGATTGGTTGATATTGTGACAGTGCCACATATTTTGAGTGAGAAATTTAATTTAGAATAGATTTAACTAGGATTACTTCTAGACATTACCGCCTATTTGATTAGCATAGGGTAAATCATCGGCGGTCATGACGACTGCTCGACCAGGATTCCCTGATTAATATCTAATTAATATCTAATTAATACCTGTGCCCTATCAAATCAAAAACGGCTGTAAGCTCTAAGTAATTCACTGTAATTCACGAACGAACCTCAAAACGCTAACCTCTAACAAGCATTATTCCGTCAAACTTTATGATTCAAATTCCTGATGCACTCAAACCGATTGTCACCTTTGCCCATCCGGTTTTGATGACTTTGACCCTTGGGTTAGCTATCTATGCTGGTTCCTTGGGGATGAAATTTCGGATGGCTCGCAGCGCCTCTGGTGAAGAGAAAAAGAACATGATGAGCCAGCGCTATAACCTAAAGCACTTTAATTTTGGCTCCATCTTTCTGGTGCTGATGGTATTTGGCTGTGTGGGTGGCATGGCAGTAACTTATATCAATAACAATAAGTTGTTTGTGGGCCCCCATCTGATTGCTGGTTTAGGTTTAACCTGCATCGTGGCATTGACCGCCGCCTTAGCGCCTTGGATGCAACAGGGAAAAGGATGGGCTCGCCTCAGCCATATCTCTTTGAATGCCGTTGCTTTAGGTATCTTTTTCTGGCAGGCAGTAACGGGGTTAGAAATTGTGCAAAAGATTTTAGCGTCTATGGCTAAAGCCGCATAAAAATAAATCTGCCGCAATCCTGCCATAGTCAGATCCCCCCAGTTCCCCTTTCGTAAGCAGGGTGGTTTCGTTTTCGGGAGGCTTGTCTCTTCACCTTATAGCCTGTCTCAAAAACGAGAGAATCAAAAAAATCAAAAATCAACTAAGATCTTACATTTTTTGATTGTACTTCGTTCAGGACAATTTGGCTAGAACATAGACCTGTAAAACGTTTCCCAAAATGAAACCACCCTGCTCTCCGAAGATGGGAGAGGGTTAGGGTCTGCGAAATCATCGAACTGACGTTGTATTCAGTCATAATTTCTTCAGAGGCAATCCATTCAAATTATGGACCAAAAAGATTGAAGATATGGGTTATAGAATGAGAAAGTTAGTTCTATTGCCAAGATTCTCCGTCACAGACAGCACCTCTAAATCTATGGCATTGCGCCACTGTGAAAATCCCCATCATCTAAACCTAAAGCATGGAGCAACGCCGCAAATTTAATCGAAGTCTCTAACTGCTCATTGTCCACTTGAGATTCCCCCACAATCCCTGCTCCGGCAAATAAACGCGCCGTTTTCCCAGTGATATATCCCGAACGAATCGCCACGGCTAAGACCCCTTCCCCTTGATGATCCGCTGTTAAATGCACCCAGCCCAGCGGAGCCGCATACCACCCCCGATCACAAGCTTCCACTGACTGCATAAAACTCAATGCTGCCTCCCTTGGCTCACCACCCACCGCCGCCGTCGGATGCAACTGAGTTACCAAATCAAACACCCCTAACCAAGGTTGATTGCGCCAAATTCCTCGCAATGGCGTATACAAATGCTGCACATTAGAGAGCTTCAGTAATGACGGCAAATTGGGATAATGAACTTCTGCTCCGGCATGGCGCAAACGTTCCGCAATAGAACGAATCACAATGCGATGTTCGCGTAAATCTTTTTCGCTGTCCTGTAACTGTTGCCCCAAAATATCATCGCTAATTAAACTCACACCACGCTTAATAGAACCTGCCACCGCATCACTCTGTAAATGGACATCCAATCCCACCTGTTGGAACTGCAATAATCGCTCTGGAGTTGCCCCCAAAAATACTTCATCTTGGCCCCAGTCCATCGCAAAAGTCATGCAATTGGGATAGTCGCACCGCAACCGATGTAAAATCTCAAAGGGCATAAATTTAGACTCTGCCGCCACTGCCAAAGCCCGCGCTAAAACCACTTTCTCCAATTTACCCTGCTCAATCTGCTGCAAAGCCTGAGCCACCGTCAACCCCCAAGATTGGACAGCAGTAATTTCTTGGACGCGCAACCGTCCCGCACTACTAGAAGTCCGTGGCACTACCGGCTGGGCTAAATCCTGCCAACACTGTAATATTGCTTCCCAAATACTTTCGGCGGTGTGCTGGGGTTCAATACGATAGTTTAAACAAATACTGCATTCCGTCGCCGTCTGCCGCAACAACCAACGGGGTACAAACCAGGTCAAGTTGGGAATCTGTCCATGATCAGGATCAGGATAAAACGAAAATCCCCCTAAAACATAACTGCCCAAATTGAGCGCCATACTCTGGGGATCTCCCGCTACCAGAGAATGATGCGCCACTTCTGCCATAAATTCTTTAGCTAGCCGAAACCGCTCACCAATTCTGACCCTTGCCGTCTCACTAGCCCTTGCTGTCTCACTAGAATTTAAATTTTCTGCGACCTTCGCCCCCGCCAACTGCTGACAAGCCCACACCGATCCCGAACCCGCTAAAGTAAACGCTGCACTGGGATGTTGCCAATAAAAGCCATACTCGTGATTTTGCTTATGATTAGCCAAAAACAACAAACCATCATGGCAATCCCAAGGCTGCCAAAAACTAATTAAAACCGATGTTTGCTGTGCTTTGGCGGTCGCTAAACCCTTAGTAATCAACTGCTCTAGGGCAATTTGGAGAGGCTCGCTTCCCAAGTTAATTGCTGGATACCTCTGCCGCAGTTGCATGATCGCCGTATAGTGAGAGTGCTTGTATAGTCTTGATTTGAGTTTAATCTTACAATTAATACCAATCCTATAACGTACTGTCACCAGAAGCCGCCATTTCCTGTAATCTCTCCTGCTGATCTTGAGAAATACAGGTTTGGATGATGTCCTCAATATCGCCATCTAGGGCCGTAAACAGCGTAAAATTTTGCCCCAAACGGTGATCGGTTAAGCGGCTATCCTTGTAATTGTAAGTCCGAATTTTTTCGGATCTAGACCCAGTACCCACCTGAGAGCGGCGGATTGAGGTCACGGCTTCCTGTTGCTCCCGTAATTTAATTTCATAGAGCTTAGCCCGTAAAATCTGCATCGCCCGCTCTTTGTTTTGCAACTGGGAACGCTCTTCGGTACAAAAAATCCGAATCCCCGTCGGCTTGTGGAATAAATCTGCGGCGGTCTCTACTTTGTTGACGTTTTGGCCACCTGCCCCACCGGATCGCGCCGTACTCATTTCAATATCTTTCGGATCGATCTCCACTTCAATATCATCCACTTCGGGCATCACTGCCACGGTGGCTGTAGATGTATGCACTCGCCCCGAAGCTTCGGTAGCCGGAACCCGCTGCACCCGATGCACCCCCGACTCAAACTTGAGCTTGCTATAGACCCGCTCCCCTTGAATTTCGATGATTGCTTCTTTAAAGCCGCCCATTTCCGAGAGGGACTCACTCAGCATCTTCACTCGCCACCCCTGACGCTCAGCATAACGGGTATAGAGCCGCACCAAATCCCCTGCCCAGATCGAAGCTTCATCGCCGCCTGTACCGGCCCGAATTTCTAACATGATGTTTTTGTCATCATTGGGATCTTGGGGCAACAACAGCACTTCTAACTCTTTTTCGAGAGCTTCAAGTTTTGTCCCCAGAATTGCTACTTCTTCGCTAGCCATTTGCCGCAGTTCGGGGTCATCGGCGCTGTCTTTGAGCAACTGCTGAGCGTCGTTAAATTCAGTTTGGGCTTTGCAGAAAATTTCGTAAGTATGCACGGTGTTTTCCAGTGAGGCACGGGTTTTGGCAATCCGCTGAAACTCACTAGGATCTCTAGCTACATCAGGATCAGCCAGACGACGGGTCAGTTCATGAAACGTCTGCTGGACTGATTCTAATTTTTTAACGAGGTAAGGGGCTGGCATACACGGACAAGGGGTGAGATCTAAACGAAAAAGCTGGGCAAAAGGCTCAGAAAAATCAAGTAAAAATTAAGTACTATCAAATAGATGATGGATTAACTAGTAGCAAATTTAAGCCCAAGAAACTCTAATTTGAGGCTAAATTAGTTAGCTCAGTCAACTCAAGAATTCAAGTAAATAATTTCACTAAAAGAGGCTTGACCATGACGATTTATCTTGACTGGCTAAGCCTCTTCTAGGATCAAATCTAATTTAAGGAATGATTTAAGCTAATTGCATCGAACAAATTAATTGGACACAATGCTCAACTTAATTTACTGACTTAAATTTATGAATTAATTTTGACTAAATTTAGTTAGTCTGATTAATCATTCTTAGTCTTATCAATCATTTTGTACTTACGACGGAACCGTTCAACGCGACCTTCAGTGTCAATAATCTTTTGCGTACCGGTGTAGAAAGGGTGATTACCAGACCAGAGGTCAACGTGCAATTCAGGCTTGGTAGAACCGATGTGGGCAACGACTTCACCGTTACAAATCACTTTGGCATCGGGATACCACTTGGGGTGAATATCAGACTTAGGCATAGTGGGTTGGCTATTCTTTGGATGGGATTTGATCTAAAACTTTAGCTTGCCTAGTCTATCATGATTTTGTTTGGCTAGCTCTAAAATGTTGTGCTAATAAATGTTGGGCTGAATTTCTAGCTATGGCAAAGCTTATAGTAAAGCTATAGTTAGGATTTGAGTAGGACAGATTTCGCGCCGCCCCTGCATCAACCCAAGGGATTTAGCGGTTAGCAGTCTGCGCCCCAGGTAGATTACAGCTAAATACATCTAATTAAATTTGTCCCATCTGAAACTATGCCATGAAGCCTGTGGATGCTGCTGGTAAACCCCAAGAATCAGCCTCTGGGCATGAGGACTCCAACGCCAATGCTGAGGCTCAAGCCCAAGATCCGGCCCAACTGCAAGCCATGAAAGCCCATCTAGATTTGGTGCTGTTGGCGTTGGAGGCTTTGACCCATATTTCTTCGGATGATGTGTTACAAGCGGCTCAGGCTTTAGGTTTAGGGGATATTTTAGCCGATCGCATCACCCTCTGGCGGTGGCGGCAGTCCAGTCCATTGCGTAAGGGCAAGGGAGGGCGCAAAAAGTTGGATCTCGACGAAGCCCGTGCGATGACTTTGATTTGTGCTTATTTAGCGGGACGTTATCAGGGGCAAATTCGCCAAGCGGTGAGTGATTTGGAAGCTTTTAGCCGCACGAAGCGCCCTTTGCACCAAGCCCCTTTAATTGGCGACTATCTCGATGGTTTTTATACTTTTTACCAAGAGCGCATCCACAACGAAGCAGCGAGCGAGGCTGAACCACCATTACCCAAGGTCACCAAAGCTAAATCTGTTACTAAATCTGTTACTGATGGGGAAAAACAAAACCTTGCTTTAAAATTATTAATAGATCTGTTGTTTTATAGTGCCCCATCAGGTTCAAGGCGTTTATGGAGTGCTTTGTTAGAACGCAGTTTACAGGGGTCTGGCAGGGTGAGTTAAGGATTTTGGTTTACGCAAAACCCAGCCCTCATCCCCTTCTCCCAGAACGGTATCAGGAGAGTTACGCTTAATTTCTTGTTCCCCTCGCCCTCTTTGGGAGAGGGGCTAGGGGTGAGGGTCTTAGCCTAGTATTAATAAAAATTTGGTTTAACTACGGCAAAAATTGCGATGAAACGGTTACGCTTCCACTACGAGTCCCCCACCTGTGCCCTTGATCTATGGGCAGAGGCTTCGGCTTTGGGGGCGTGGAGTGAGGTGGCGGCGGTGCATCCGTTGCGATTTAAGTTGCGGCTATATGCGGCAATTTCAGGACGATCATCGCAAATAATTCGTGGTAATGCTCAGCAGTTTATGTCTTTGGTGGCGGCGTTGGGGACGACTCAACAGCAATGGCTTGGCCGAGATGATTTAAATTTACTCAACGCCGATTTTAGATATAGCCTGCCAGCCCAGTCAGGATTGCCACCATTAAACTTATCTTTATTACAATGGTGTGATTTAAACGACCACTTTGATACCCTCAATACCAATGTGATGCTATTGCCGGAATTTGAAGTGCGTCTGGCTCGCTGGCATTGGTCATGGCTGACGATCTTAGCCACCGCTTTAACCTTAGCAGGCATTACTTGGGCGACCATAAGGGTTTTAATGCCGTCGCCCCAAACTTCGCCTCAGTTCTCTGTAGCCAGTAAAGTTGATGACACAGAGGATCTCACCACGAAAAAAGCCCCCCTGCCCCAAGATCGCCCCAGTGGTGCGGCTGTCGATAAAGCGGCTATAGACAGAGCAGACAATAAATCAGATGCCGCCCCATCACCACAAAATTCCCGTCCCCAGCAAAGCGAGCCACTAGAACCAGCTAATAGTTCTGCTAAAGATCGTAAATCCGATGCTATAACCGAGCCTGTTCCGCCAAGACCGTTAGCCTCCAAATTACCAGCCGCCGTCCCCCCCGTAGCGCTCAATGAACCTAATGCCTCAGACAGCAAAATAGCCGCAGAAAATACTCCCGCCGTGTCCCCTGCTGCGCCGGTTAGTCCCGTACAAAAGCCCAATAGCCCCAGATTCTCGGCTCCGGCGGCTCAACCTGAAAGATCCAGCAGTGGCGGTATGGCAGCACCTTCAGCCACGGGACGCACCACCAGAAACCGTGCCGCTAATCAAGATCAAATTAATTCAGGCACAACCACCACTGCTTTACCCGATGGTACTTTACCCAATGACATCAATGCGCGGCTCATCGTCCGTGAATTTGGCGGCAATCCTAAACTAGCCGCTAGCCTAGAGCAATATTTGCGTAAGAATTCAGGTTTAGCCTTACCGTCTAATACTCAAGGACAAATTACCCTCCAGATTACCTTGCGCCATGATGCAGGTAAAACTACGGTCATGGCCGTAACTGTAGTCAGCAACAACTTAGCCCCAGCCCCCTTAGTCCCAGAAATATCGCGGCAATTTGTGAATATGGTCCGGCGTTGGCAACCCAACTTTAATGGTGCTGCTACACTGCCACCACAGGTAACGGTAGAGATCACTATCGAGCGTCAAAATAATTAGACTAGTTAGATAGTTAATTAACTTACCCCTTACCTGGCACTGGTCCCCGTCGTCCATTACCCGACAAAGAGGCTTTGAGAAATTCATACAGATGCTGCACATGGGGATTATCCTGCACTCCGGGTAACTGCTCTAGGGCATCCCTGAAAGCTGTATCGGGGCGATGATATAGCAACCGATAGGCTTCCTTTAATAAATTCTGACTTGCCGCATCGACTCCAGCCCGCTCTAAACCCACCCGATTCAGTCCCCTAGTGCGCGATGGATTTCCTTCTACGATCATATAAGGCGGCACATCCCGTTCAATGCGGCTCATGCCTCCCACCATTGCCAAACGCCCAATATGCACAAACTGATGCACCCCTAATACACCACTGATGCGAGCTTGGGACTCGATGATCACATGACCCGCCAACGCCACAGAATTGGCCACAATCACCTGATCTTTAATGACACAGTTGTGCGCCACATGGACATAAGCCATTAGCAAATTTTGGTTACCGATTTCCGTATATTCCCCATCACCGGTAGCCGAATTAATCGTGACATATTCACGAATCCGATTATCATTACCGATTTTGACATGGGTACGACCACCAACATACTTTAAATCCTGCGATTCTAAACCAATAGCGGCCCCCGGAAAAATCTGGTTACGTTCGCCAATTTCCGTATAGCCCTCAATGATGGCATGGTGACCCACAGTGGTATCTGCATCGATTTTAACCTGATCACCAATCACGGCATAAGCACCGACCCTAACAGTGGGGTGAAGCTGCGCATTGGGATGAACGATTGCAGTCGGGTGAATCAAATCCGGTACAGGCGCAGAAGACACAGGCATAAAAAGTTTCGCTCGTGTAAGTTATCGTACAAATTTAAGATCAAAATCAATCACAAGAAACAGTCACAACCGGCAATTACTCAGGCAAAACTTGATGTTTTTTGATGGTTGTGGCAAGGCTCTGAGTTTACAGAGTAGGTGGTTAATGCCAAAGGTCAAATCACTGAATTGGTCACAGATTATTGAGGCGGAATTGAGGCAGCATCTCGCGTCGTCATGAAATTAAGCCACAGACAAATTTCATCACTAACTAAACCCTAGCAACTGATCCCTAAACACTAACTAGGGAAAATAGTAACTCACCTTCACACACTAGCTGATCATCTACGGTCGCTTTAGCTTTCATTTTGCCAAAACGCTTGCGGGCGCTGATTAGCTCGCTGGTCATCACTAGCTGATCCCCTGGTACCACCGGACGACGGAACCGCACCCCATCAATGCCCGCAAACAAAGCCAACTGCCCTGTAAAATCAGGCATCTGTCCCAACACAATGCCACCGACTTGGGCCATGGCTTCAACAATCAAGACCCCAGGCATGATGGGCTTGATGGGAAAATGTCCCTGAAAAAAATATTCATTCATGGTGACATTTTTAATCCCTGTGGCCAATACGCCGGGTTCATAGGCAATAATGCGATCCACCAATAAAAACGGGTAACGATGGGGCAAAATCTGCTGAATGTCGGTCACGGTCATGGGCAGAGTAAAACCTTGAGCCTGAGCCGGATTTTCTGCTGGAACATCTGGAATATTAGGAACAAGATTGGTAACGGTGGCAGTAGGTGTAGAGGTCATGGTTTCCTTTAGCGCCCAACCGATGTAAGCAACCGCTGGGCAAATTCTGTATGTAAATGATGACTAGCTTTGTAGGCCAATATATGGGCCTTGGGTAAAAATCCTAGCAGACTGAGATCCCCGATCAGATCTAAAAGTTTATGACGGCAGGGTTCATTGCTAAATCGCAGGTCTGGGGTGACCCATTTCATGCCATCACAAACAATCGCATTGTCTAAGCTGCCTCCTTTAATCAGTCCCTGGGCCCGCATCGGTTCGATGTACTGCGCTAGGGTAAAGGTGCGGGCTGGGGCAATGTCTTGGGCAAAAGCAGCGGCAAATTCCGTTATTTTCGGGGCCCAGCTAAACCATTGTTCGCCAATGATCGAGCCTGGAAAATCAATGCCATAGGTAAAGCGCAAACTAGGAGCCGGAATCGCTGTGACAAAGCTATCCCCCTGATGGACGGTAATCGTTTCGGTTAAGTCTAATAACTTGGGGCTACCATTTGCACCATCAGCTAAACCTACGCCTTGAATGGCTTCTACCCAAGGCAGCGCCGAACCATCAAGGATCGGTACTTCTACCTGTACCGTACTAGCGGGATCACTGCTGACTGATGCTTGGCTAAAAGTAATACAGGCATCCTCAACCCCAGAAGCAAACAAAGCCGAGAGCAGATGTTCTACGGTACGCACCGCCAGATCCTTAGTCCGCAGTTCCGTGGATAATTGACTCGCGACAACCGCCCTTGGATGGGCTTCTAATTGATTAGCACCATAGACAAAATAACGCCCCTTGCCTGCCGTTGCTGGGGCTACCGTCACACTAATAGGCATCCCGCTATGTAAACCGATGCCAGAGATCGTGAAAGGATGAGCAATGGTGGTCATGACGATGATTAATGGAAAAATTTGACTTGATGACGTAGGTAGTTATATCCCATGCCCTGAGACTTAGAATTTAGGGAGATCCCCC
>JBAXSK010000068.1:0-17384 GCA_037130765.1 Pseudanabaena sp. ELA607 | reverse complement strand
TAGATGCCTCAGACCAGATATTAGGCTTTTCCCAAATCACTAACACAATACAGCCATTTTCACTCGCTACACTATGGCTGCTTTCCGGTGGATTAACCACTAAAGTTCCGGCTTTATGTTCGCCATTAGCATCAACTTGTGAACCAGATAGCACAATAATATGTTCAAATCCTGTGTGCTGGTGGTGCGGAACCTTCGCCCCCGGCTGATAGCGAATTAATGCCGCTGCTGCCGTGCCATTATTATAAATGCGATAAATATCTGTACCCGTACCAAAAGCTTCCCAAGCAATTTCATCGGCACGGGCTGCAATGTTTAATAAATCAGGAAAAATTAAAGATTCTGTCATGGGGTTGCGGATTAATTCTCAGGGTGCTTAATTATCATAGTAACCTATACAGTAAGCGAATTTACAACGGCAATTAATGCCCTGCCATGCGATGACCGATGGTAGCAAAATCAGCATCTTCTATTTTGCTTTCATAGACCAGTTTACCTTCACTCATCACGACAATTCGATCGGATAAAGCCAGTAATTCATCAAGATCCTCACTGACTAACAACACTGCTACGCCTTCATTACGAGCCTTAACAATTTGATTGTGAATGGATTCCACCGCCGCAAAATCCAAGCCAAAACAAGGATTTGCCGCAATCAAAATCTTCGGCTTACCCAAAGCTAATTCTCGTGCCAGTACCGTCCGCTGCACATTACCGCCGGATAAATGACCAATGGGAGTGTCTACGGAAGGAGTTTTAATCGCAAATTGTCCCACTAAAACTGCTGCCATCTGACGCATCACTTTTTTGATAATGAACCAACGATTTTGCACTTGTGGCGGGCGATCAAAAGTTCTTAAAGCCATATTTTCTGCCACACTCATTTGGGGCACACAGGCATTTTTTAAAGGTTCTTCAGGTAAGGAATAAATTTGATGACGAAACATCTCATCACGGGTGGCTTGGTACATTTCCCCATTGACTAAAATCTTGCCTGAAGTGGGCTTTCTTTGACCTGCCAGAACTTCTACTAATTCCCGTTGTCCATTACCTGAAACCCCAGCAATACCAACAATCTCACCGGCATTGACCACCAAATTAAAATCATTGACAGCAGTTAAACCATTGTCGCGCTCGGCATGAATATTGACGATTTCTAGAAGTGGTTGACTAGCAGCAAAAGGAGTTTTCTCGATTTCTTTGGCTTGCCGCTCTTCGCCTAACATCATCTTCGCCATGTCAGCAATGGAGAGATCTTTGACTAAGCCACTGCCCGCTAATTTACCGCGACGTAAAACCGTGACCTCATCGGCAAATGCGGTGACTTCACGGAATTTATGGGTGATAATCAACACGCTCAAATTGCCAGCGGTGACCTGTTGCCGTAATAAACCTAACACTTCATCCGCTTCATCAGGAGTAAGTACTGAAGTGGGTTCATCTAAAATCAGAATCTGGCTTTTGAGATAGAGTTGTTTCAGAATTTCCACTTTCTGTTTCTCACCCGCTGCCAGTTGCGCCACGGGCATATTCAAATCTACTTGAAATGGCGCTCGATCCAAAAAATTACTTAATGCTTTATATTCTGCTGCCCAATTGATTAGTGTTGCCGCTTCTGCCTTGGCTAATACCAGATTTTCTGCCACAGTCATCGAAGGCACTAGGGTAAAGTGCTGATAAACCATGCCAATGCCATACTTTTGGGCATCCCTTGGACTGCCAATAGCTGAGGGTTGATCATCAATTAAGACCTCACCGCTATCAGCATTATAAAATCCCATGACGCATTTGACTAAAGTACTTTTGCCCGCACCATTTTCGCCCAACAGAGCATGGAATGTTCCAGGTTTTAAATGCAGCGACACCTGATCTAAAGCAGTTAGAGAACCAAATTTCTTAGTAATGTTAATTAATTCTAGGCTTGGTGGATTTACGGGAGTAGTTAAACTATTGTCGGATGCTTCAGTAATCAATTGCGATTGAGCTAGCTCGGTTGTAATTTCCAGTTCCACAGAATTAACTCCTAAGATTGACAATTGGATGAGAATCTATAACTGATTGACTAGGGATTAAAAGGGAATTAATCAAAAATATTAGGCTACTAAGAATGGCAGGAAATCAGCGAGTGATCAGAGATTTTGCTGTATTTAAGCTGCTAGATCTGAAATTTCGACCTTAATTCACTGCAATTTTAGGGCTGAAAATTTTTTGCCAGTTTTGCCAATATTTTGGCGAGTTTGATTTTTGCTAACTTACTAATGAAGCTTTTTACCAAGTACTTTTTACCAAATAATTTATTTGATGCAATGGGATTTAATAAGCTAATACAAAAAATGACCATAACAGGCGTAGCAATTGCAATTTGTGATTTCAGCTACCAAATCAAAGCAAAATTAAAAATTAATCCCCAGTTCAAAAATATTACTAATGCAGTCCTAGAGCTACATCACAGTAAATTACTAGTAAATAAATCGTCAACAAGATGATATTAATCACTAGGTGGAAATATAACAAAAAGTTGTAAAGTCAACGATTGCCATGATTTTATAATTATATGATGAAATGTTTTTTAATCCCCTAAATTTGTTTGCCATAAACATTTCTTTAAAGCAGCATACTTTAGATTTAGCAGTCAAGATAGGCTCAAGTTCTGTTCAATGTATGTCAGATTTAAATCGTTTTTAGATCGTTTTTAAAAATCAAGTTTCAAACTATGTCTAACTTCTAAATTTCTAATTAATTTAATTAGAAAAATTTAATCTGGAAGATACTTAGAACATACTAATGAAACAATAAAAGATGGCTAAAAAGCAAATTTAAGATCTTAAATTAAGCATATTTGAACAGAATCGTGACAGATATTCTATTGCGTCGTAAATAACCATGAATCACAAGAAACGCTTGTTTATTCCCCGTCGTCAGGTAATTCGCGGCATCTTGGCCACCGCTGCATTTGGGCTAACGTCTCGTGTTTTGACCGCTTGTACTTCTGCGCCAGAAGGTAACCCCACAGGCACAAATAAAAATGCCACTGGTGACAAGAGTGATGGCAAAAAAGTCGCGATGGGTTTCATTTATGTAGGACCTAAAGATGACTATGGCTATAATCAAGCCCATGCTGAAGGTAAAATTGGTGTGTCTAAATTGCCTTGGGTAAAAAGTGTGGAAGAAGCCAATATCCCAGAGAGTACCGCAGTGCAAGAAACCATGCGGAATATGATTAATCAAGATGGGGTCAGCGCAATATTTCCTACTTCATTTGGCTATTTTGATCCCCATATTTTAAAATTGGCTAAAGAATATCCTGACGTACAATTTCTACACTGTGGTGGGCTATATCAAGAGGATAAACATCCCAAAAATGTCGGCAGTTATTTTGGCTATATTGATGAAGCTTTGTATGTGGCAGGTATTGTGGCGGCGTACACTTCTAAGAGTGGTAAATTAGGCTTTATTGCCGCAAAACCGATCCCTCAAGTTTTGCGTAATATTAATAGTTTTACCCTGGGCGCTCGCAGTGTTAAACCGACGGTTACTACTCAAGTAATTTTCACCGGTGATTGGGCTTTGCCAGTCAAAGAAGCTGAAGCTGCTAATAGCATGATCGACCAAGGGATTGATGTTTTAACCTGCCATGTGGACAGCCCTAAAGTAATTGTAGAAACTGCGGAAAAACGTAAGGTTTTCTGTGTGGGTTATCATGCCAATCAAGCTGTATTAGCTCCTAAAGGTTATCTAACTGGAGCAGAATGGAACTGGACGAGTGTTTACTCTAATTATGCAGAAATGATTCGGGCTGGTAAAAGCATTAAAGATGGCACAATTCCCCACCTGTTGCGTGGTGGCTTGAAGGAAGGTTATTGCAAGGTTTCTGACTATGGCCCTGCCGTCAGTGCCGAAGCCAAAAAAGATGCTGATGCGGCTAAAGCCAAGTTTATGGATGGTTCAATGATCATTTATAAAGGCCCACTGAAAGACAATAAGGGCGAAGTGATTCTAGCTGCGGGCAAGGAATACAAGCAACAAGATATTGAATTGGAAAAGATGTCTTGGCTGGTAGAAGGTGTCATTGGTAGTGCTAAGAGCTAGATGTAGCAGGGCTAGCATCAAGGAATCGTTATCGATGCCCACTAATAATACGAGATCAACAAGTGCGAGATAACATTGAGCCAAAATCATGATTAATCGCTATAACTGGCGGTCATCCGTCGAAGCCGTGGCTATTCCTATCGCGGCTTTAATCATCTCTTTGATTATATTTGGGATGTTTTGCGCTGCCGTGGGTGCTGATCCCTTTGCGGTTTACGGTTCCATTAATAAAGCAGCGTTTGGCAGTTGGTACTCTTTCCAAAATACTCTAATTCGAGCGGCTCCATTGATGCTAGCTTCTTTGTGTACTGCTTTACCAGCTCGCTTAGGCTTAGTCATTATCGGCAATGAAGGCGCTTTTGTGGTGGGTGGTTTAGGGGCTGTAGCCGCCGGTTTAGCCGTATCAACTGCTTCCCCTTTAGTGGTACAAACCGTAATGGCACTGGCAGGGATTTTGTCCGGTGGGTTATGGATTGCACTGGTAGGAGCGTTGCGCCATTATCGTGGTGTAAATGAAACTATTAGCAGTTTATTACTGAATTACATTGGCATTGCTTTATTGAATCATCTGGTCAATGGGCCCATGCGCGATCCCAGCAGTCTGAATAAACCTTCTAGTTATCCTATTCCTGATGCCGTGATGCTAGGGAAACTACCAGGGAGCTTAGTCCATTACGGTTTGATTTATGGATTAGTGGCTTGTGCGGTGGTGTATGTGTTGATGCAACATACCACGTTTGGATTCGCGGCTCGAACTATCGGTGGTAATATCAGAGCCGCTAAAATTGCTGGTTTACCCGTGGGAAAATTGACCCTAGCAGTATGCTTTTTAGCTGGTTCCTGTGCGGGTTTAGCGGGTATGGTAGAAGTTGCCGCTGTGCATGGCAGAGCGAATGAATCTTTAAATGCTAACTATGGTTATAGCAGTATTTTAGTTGCTTTTTTAGCGCGGCAAAACCCCTTAGCAGCAGTATTAGTTTCCGTGCTTTTAGGTGGAATTTTAGCTAGCGGTGGAATTCTCCAGAGGACTCATAATCTGCCTGACGCAACGGTTTTAGTCTTTCAAGGTATTGTGTTTATTGTGATTTTATTTAGCGAATCACTCTACGGCAAATTGAATATTTTTAAAGCTCCATCGCAACAACCTGCACCGATTGCTTAGGGTGAATGCGGCAATACCATTGAATTCAAAATCATAATTTCTGCTCCATATTCTGCTCCATAAAAATTCTGCCCTATAAAAAATCCCATGACAACAGAATCTCTAGGTTTTTGGTCTGTACCAATGGTGATCCTTGCTGGAACCTTACGCGGCAGTGCGCCATTTTTATTCGTTAGCTTAGGCGAGTGCTTGACGGAAAAAAGCGGAAAAATCAACCTCGGTTTGGAAGGAACTTTATTAGTTGGTGCGATTAGTGCCTATGCTATTTCCTATTTGACTAAATCGCCGTGGCTAGGGGTTTTGGTCGCAGGGATCGCGGGAATGCTTTTGGGTGTGATCCATGCGTGGTTAGCCCAACAACCGAAAGTGAATGACATTGCGGTGGGTATTGCGATGATTATTTTTGGCAGTGGGATGGCGTTCTTTTTTGGCAAGCCTTATATTCAGCCTGCTGCGCCACAATTACCCGGCATTGACTTTGGTGCATGGAGCAGTTTACCGCAAGTTCAATCAGCGCTGAAAATCTGTCCATTGTTTCTCATTGGGGTTCTGATTGCACCATTAATGCAATGGTTCTTTAAATCGACTCGCTGGGGTTTGTTTGTGCGTGCCGTGGGCGATAGTCCTGAAGCGGCTAAAGCGATGGGAATTTCTGTTTATAAGGTGCGGGCAATTTGCATTATTGCGGGCAGTTTCCTAGCGGGTGTGGGCGGTGCTTATCTATCGCTCTATTATCCAGGGAGTTGGACAGAGCGCATCTCTAGCGGTCAGGGTTTAATGGCAGTGGCTTTAGTAATTTTTGCGCGATGGAATCCCGTGCAATGTCTCTATGCTTCTTTATTGTTTGGTGGAGCGCAATCCATTGGGCCCGCATTACAGTCGGTGGGCGTAGAATCTAATTATTATCTGTGGAATGCTTCACCTTACATTTTAACTTTGTTGATTATGATGTTTACCTGCTCGCCGAAACGTACCCTAGCAGGCGCACCAGGAGCTTTAGGCAGCTAGGAAAATTAGCTCTCAAATTCATCAATTTAAAATTGAGATCCTTTTCTAATTCGCAATTAATTCTCAATTAATTTCTGATTTGTAACTTACTGATCAAACCACTACCTATGAATACACCGCGCTTTGTGGCAGCCGATCCCTACCCCTATCCCTACAATGGGGATTTACGTCCTGAAAATACCGTCCTGCTGATCATTGATATGCAAACGGATTTCTGTGGCACTGGTGGTTATGTGGATAAAATGGGTTACGACCTGAGTTTAACCCGCGCTCCCATTGCACCGATTAAACAGGTTTTGACCGCAGGTAGAGCCTTGGGTTATCACATTATGCATACCCGCGAAGGTCATCGTCCTGATTTAGCCGATTTGCCCGCTAATAAACGATGGCGCTCCCAACAAATTGGCGCTGGAATTGGCGATCTTGGTCCCTGCGGCAAAATCTTGGTGCGTGGCGAACCTGGCTGGGAAATTATTCCCGAACTCGCCCCTATAGCTGGAGAAGCTATTATTGATAAGCCGGGTAAAGGTTCGTTTTATGCCACAGACTTAGATTTATTATTGCGCCAAAAGGGAATTCAGAATATTGTATTGATGGGAATTACGACGGATGTATGCGTTCATACCACCATGCGCGATGCTAATGATCGAGGTTATGAGTGTTTGCTATTATCAGATTGCACGGGAGCCACAGATTACAATAATCATTTAGCAGCGTTACACATGATTAAGATGCAAGGCGGTGTTTTTGGTGCGGTGGCAGATTCCACTCAGTTTATTGCGGCGATTAGTTGAGGCATAGATTATAGTTGTTTTAGTTAATAGACTTGTTGTTAAATAAAAGGTAAGCACAGAGTAGGTTTTACTTTTTCTATCGATTTTCAAGCAGAATCTAAATATAAGTTCCATAAGCCAGCCGCAATCAACATAAGACACTTATTAGGAGTGTTAGGGTTGGGTTTCATGCCTCAACCCAAACTACGGTTACTAGATTTCCTGCCAGTGTGACTAATGTGTTATGGTCAGTCCAATTTAGTCCTAGTTCTATTCCTATTTCGTAGGGGAGAACATTGACACTTGCTCCTGTATCTAATAAGCCTGATGTTGAAATGGAAGTGCTTTGGGATGATAAGGTCAAGGGAAGATAGGGGACAAGGCTAGTTTCTCCCGCAGAGTTGAATTTTTCGACAAAGTTAAACCGTTTTCTCAATGTCATTTTATTTTGTTTCTTTTTGTAATAAATGTTGTTGCAACATATCAGTTAGAACTTTTTCTGCGGAGAAAGCGTTGTATGGCGACCAAACTTCGTAGGTTTTTCCATCTTCGAGAATAGCTGAGGTTTGTTCGTCTTTAGTTAGTTCTGTGGCTAAAAACTGGATGGCTTTAACTTTTTCAAAGTGGGATAGCTTTTGGAGTGATGGCAAGATCTCTGTTAATGTCATAGGAATACAGGAGAAATATTACTTAGATTATAGTGCGATATTTTATCAATTTAAAAAATTCGCCCCTCAAGTTTGAGACTCAAAGGGCGCGGAGCATCTAATCTCAAATCAAACAAGAATCAACAGATTATCTTGTTGTCGCATTTAGTTCTATAGCGTGTGTTGGCGGAGCGTAACGCACAAATAATTAGTATGAAAAAGATTTGAGTGCGTTACATTGCATTAACGCACCCTACTAGATAGACACACCTAAAATAGTGCAGTATGTTTTAGGTTAAAAGCTTACTGCGTAAACATATCCAAATTCTTATAAAGCATCAAATTAGCTGTGTCTGTCCACTACTGGACTGTCATTTGTTTATCCTCTATATTGCAATTTTAATTATCTCTCTATAATCTTTAGCTTGCCCAAATAAGCTCTTGGGGCAAGGGATCTTTATTTAAAATAGATTTTGTTATAATACAAGATAAGTAAGTCCTATTTCGTGATTACAAAATTGCTAGTCTCATAAAAAATCGCAAACATAAAGTTTTGTATAAAAAATCCCAATTGTTGTCAATCACACATAGGTCATAGGTTAATCTGTCAGTGGCTTTTTAAGCTACACTTTTTTATAAGGTTTCACGTCCATTTTTATTTATAAATCTGCCAATCATACTAAAATACTTACAATCGAGTAGGTTGTACAATACAACATCTGTAGTCACTCGTCTAACGTAAAATTTAAACTTCGAGGAAAGAATGGTTACTTTACTGAGTCCAGATAATCTTGAATCAGATGCAGTTGTTCCGCAGTGTTTAGATAATCAGTACGTTTCCGATAACATCTTCTCTTACATGATTAAGAAAGGTGTTGGATATGATGACCCATTTGTTAGTGAACAAAGGGAAAAAGAGGTCAAAACTGAGTTTGTTCGTTCTTTGGTTTACTCGTCTCAAGTAATTATCCAAAGAGCATTTTTAAAGAATAATGATTTTGTCTATAAAAATTATTTACCTCAAAACCCGTCTAATGTTACAGCTTTTGCACAACTAATACGAGATAAAGCAATTGTTCCTTTCCTCTTTAAGGAAAATTCTTTGACAGAAAACTTAGAGTTTGACTTACGGGAAGAAGGAGATCGAGCTTTGAAAACACTATTACAAGAAGTAGGTGATGATCTCTTTTGCGTAAGACTTGCAGTTGATAATGAGGCAAATGAACGGGCAACTCGTCAGATGAGCCGAAATTTCAGTAAAAACCTGTTAGAACTCCAGCTTTTTGAAGAACGAGAACATTTAGCGATAGCTGCTGAACTGTTTAGCAATTCACCTTCGCTTGCTCCAGAAGAGCTAGAGAAATTTACAGGAAGTCTAGAAAAACTAGCAAACTATGTCTTTTTAAAATCTAGTGAGCTAAGGAGAGATGGCAAATCACTCTCACGAGAACAAGTTTACAAAGATAACTTTATTTTACCAAATGGTAAAGTCTCCCTAGGAAATTTCAAAAGACCTAATCAAGATGATCCTTTTGTTTTTGAATTAAAAAAGTATGTGGATCTAGTCTATAATACTAACTTACCTGACGCTCTGAACCGTTATACATTTACTCCTTTAGGGCTGCCTAGTCGAATGGCTTTACAGGATAGCACTCCCAAAGGTTTTAAACATGAGGAAATAGAATCTATTCTTTCAAATCCAGAATTTTTAACTTCAATCCGTAGAATTTTTATGGCTCGATCTCAGAAGGGAATGTCTTTACCTCTACTTAATGAAATGAGTATGGCAGATGTACTTGAAGTAAGAAGCTTGGGGGAATGGGATTCTTTTAAGAACCTCCAAGCAGAAATATTGAAGAACCCACTCCAATGCTTAGATTTACTGGATCGTTTTCAAGATAATTTCAACAATTTTCAACTCGCTCTATCTGAGTGGTTTAATAGAAAATATCAGCAGAAAAGAACCGAAGAAAGGTATTGTAGCTATGTCTCATTAGGTATCAGTCTGTCTGGCAAGCTTATGGTTGCAGGATCAGGCTTAGAGACTGTAGGTCAAGCGCTTGCGGATTTTACAATTGATAAGGTTTTGGAGAATGTTCCCAGGACAGTAAAGGGGTATGCAG
This sequence comes from Pseudanabaena sp. ELA607, assembly GCA_037130765.1. Classification (GTDB taxonomy): domain Bacteria; phylum Cyanobacteriota; class Cyanobacteriia; order Pseudanabaenales; family Pseudanabaenaceae; genus JBAXSK01. The sequence goes on along the minus strand of JBAXSK010000068.1, from coordinate 7,582 downwards.
CTAAGCTGATGATAAGCGTTTATGATATTGGCAAAAAGAAATTGGATAAAGATCGTAGCTATAGCATAGAAATTATGCAAACCAACGCAGAATTAACTCGTGGAGAAGTGACTGATTTAATCAAAAAAATATACAGGAAATCTGGAGAAGGCTTACCAAGCATAACTGATCAAATTGCAGATCAAGGAATCGATTAATGGCACAACAACTTACAGAACATCAGAAAGAAGCCTTGTCATCTTATCGTCAGATGATGAATGAACATCCTGATCTATTTAAATTGAGACATCAACGTCCGATTGTGCGAGACTTTAACGAATTGGAATCGTATGCAATTAAAAATAATACTGTCATTGGTGTTGCAGCAATAACCCGCTATGTGTATTTCGTAGTTGATTTAGTGAATAGTAGATTAGCTGATGGAACCTCTTTCCAACATCCTTATCTAAGAGTTATTCCTATAGGTCAACTCAAGGGCGGGAGAAATGTAGTTATCATTGCCTCGATCCAAAATGCTTCTCTTGGAAATTTAGATGACATTGTTTTACTAGAACAAGAGCGTCACGCTACAGGCTCCAATCAAATTGAACTTCCGCGAGGTTTTGCTGAGAGCCATCTTTCGGGGGAAGAAAATGCACTAAAAGAACTTCAGGAAGAAACAGGATATGTCAGTCAAAAAGCATACTTAATTGGCAGTACATATACCGATAGTGGCTTGACAGATAGCAAGGTATTTTTTTACTACATTCCAGTAACATCCTATCAATCAACTTCTACTGAAATAGAAGAAGCAATTAGCAAGGTATACTTATCATCAATTGCAAATTTATGGAAGCTTATTGGTAATGGTCAGGTTTCAGATGGTTTCACTCTTCAAGCGTTAGCTTTATACATGAAATGGAAGCAGCAAATATAGGGGATTACAAAATAGATTCTCACTCAATGACAAAAAATAGGAGAAGCATCCACAAACCGATGAAATCATGAACGAATTGCGCGATCGCCTTATTCACACATATAGCGATCGCGATCAAGTGCAATAGATTTATAAGATTAGCCAGCAGAGACAGCTTTTAAGGGTTGAATAGTTTGGAGATCCTCATTTTCAGATAGCTGAGCATGATAAAGATCCCAAGATTGTTGAAGATTCATCCAGAAATCAGCCGAAGTGGAAAAGAACCGAGCCAAGCGTAAAGCCGTGCTAGGCGTAATACCGCGACGACGATTAACAATCTCATTTACCCGTTGATAGGGAACATGAATAGCATAGGCTAGGTCACGCTGAGATAAGCATAGAGGAAGCAGAAATTCTTCCAACAACATTTCACCAGGATGGGTTGGAGAACGATGGGTTGGTATCCTTGTCATATTTATTACCTTGTGATTATTTTTGAACCGATGATTAACTTAAAAATTTAGTGATAATCGACAATTTCCACCTGCGAAGCACCAGAACTAGACCAGATAAAACAAATACGATACTGGTCATTAATGCGAATACTATGTTGACCAAGCCGATCACCGAGCAAAGATTCTAGGCGATTATTAGGAGGGGCGCGGAGGTCATCAAGCCTAGTCGCTGCATTGATTTGGTCAAGTTTACGCGCAGCAACTCGACTAATTGAAGCAGGACATACTTTTCTAGCTTGTTTAGTATTTTTTCCATTAAAGACATCTTCAGCGCCTTGATTAAAAAAAGAGAGAATCATTAAAGCATAATAACACGGATATCATGCTACTAACTTCATAGCTTATCCAAAAATAAGAAGAGCGCTTACGCTAGAAGTCAGTGACCAATTGACAAACTAGGAAAAGCAACCCGATGCAAGTAGCCATAAACTCACTGACAGGCAAGACAAAAGCACAGATATTCGGATCGAAAGCACGATGCTTGAAGACCACAAAACAGTTGATTGCCCTAGCTAAATCGATGAATGCTAGCATATCCGATTTAATTGATGGCACAAAGCGAACGATCCAATGTCAAAATTTGTTGTTGGAATCCGTAAGAGAAAGCATCCTAGAACTAGGGGAATATCCCACCAAATATCCTGACCAACTCTCCCAGATTGGATCTAATTTGTTGCAATTGAGTTAAAATAGGCATCAGCAAATATAAAAAGCCATGAACAATTCTGAATCAAAGGGCATTACTAAAATTTCCATAAGTGGGTTTAAGTCAATTGCAAATGAATGTTCGATTGATATTCGTCCTTTGACAATCCTTGCGGGTGCTAATAGCTCTGGTAAATCTAGCATCATGCAACCAATCCTTTTAATGAAACAAACCCTAGAATCTTCTACAGATTATGGAGCTTTAAGATTAAGTGGAGATAATCTCAACTTTACATCGGCAAAACAGATACTTTCTTATTCTTCAAAAGGTGAACAAACCGATTGCTTGACTGTAGCAGTGGAATTAGCCAATTCTTACAAGTTTAAAAATATATTTAAGAAACTTCCTAATAAAGCGATCGATCTGATTGAAACTACCTATCATGATAAAGATGGAGAACTAAAGGCTTTCATTGATATGGATAGTTCAGATATTATTGAATCACTTCCACAATGGTTGAAAGAGTACTCTAAAATCAATAATTACACTTGGAAAATATTTAGACATCTTTGCTTTTTTACATTTCTTATGTACGATAAAAATGATGTATTTGCTGGAACTCCTCTTATTGATAAAAACATCAGATTTATTGAAGAAATACAAAAAATCATTCATGTACAAGGATTAAGAAGTCTTGAAAGGATTTTACCAGTAACAGGAATTGGACAGAATTTTAGTGGCAATTTTGAAAAATATATTGCCTCTTTGATTCACTCATGGCAAACATCAGCAAGCGATAAACTTCAAGTTTTAAATACTTATCTCCATACATTAACATTATCTAAAAATATTGAAGCAACTGAAATTAACGATACGCAAATTGAGTTAAAGATCAGTCGAACTTTTGATAGTGATGACATGGTGAATATTGTAGATGTTGGCTCAGGAGTATCTCAGATTTTGCCCGTGTTAGTGGCTTTAGTAGCCGCCAAACCAGAACAATTAGTCTATCTAGAAGAACCAGAAATTCATCTTCATCCTCGCGCTCAGGCGAATTTAGGCGAAATAATTGTGGATGCAGCTAATCGTGGGGTCAGAGTTGTGTTAGAAACCCATAGCGATCTACTTTTAAGAAGAATTCAGTCCCTAGTTGCTGAGGATAAAATATCGGCTGACAAAGCAATTTTGCATTGGTTTAATCGAGATGAACATGGGTTTACACAAGTGACTTCTACACCTCTCAATGCAACAGGTGGATATGGCGATCCCGATTTTCCCTTAGATTTTTCAGATGTGTTTTTAGACGAAGAGGGGCGCTATCTAGAAGCTGCTAGCGAAAAGCGATGGAAGGAGCAGAATGAGTACTAAGAATTCTAAACTTTTGGTAATAGATGCTTCTGTCTTAAAAGCTAGTGGTGATGAAAATGCCATATACCCAACATCAAAACATTGCTATCAATTCTTGCAAAATGTTCTTGAAATCTGTCATCGTGCAGTTTTAACAAGAGCGTTAGAAACTGAATGGAACAACCATACATCTCGCTTTGGTCAGGCATGGCGAGGTAAAATGGAAAGAAGGGGAAAGTTAATCCGCATCAAATCTTTAGAAGACTCCGATCTTCGAGCTAAAATATATATGGCTGATATCCTTTTGGAAAACCTAACAGAGAATCAGCGATCGCAAGTTAAAAAAGATATCCATTTAATCGAAGCCGCATTAGCTACAGATAAAATAGTTGTTTCTCTAGACGATAAGACGGCTCGAAGATTTTTTACACAGGCTGCCCAAGAGGTTGAAGAACTAAGGGAATTAAAAGCGATCGCATGGATCAATCCTGATAAGCCTGAAGAAACTCCGATCGCATGGTTAAAAGGTGGTGCAAACCCTGAGCCAGAAAAACTACTTGGATTTATATGATCGTCCAAGACAAAGAATATCGCACCGATGACTGTCATGGCAAAATCAGCCATGAATTGTTAAATCAACTCCGTCAAAGCGAAGACTTCGCAATCCCCGCAAATACACCATTCCAATTTCGGGCAGGAATAACCAACGCATGGGTAGCCAAAGGAACATTGCAAGTAGAACTAAACCTCCCCAAAGGAGTGGACTTAGTAATGCCCCTATCATGTTTTAAAGGACATAAACCAGCATTAGGAATCCAACAAGTAGCCAGCCTGAAACTAGGAATCGTCAACTTCGCCCAAAAGCGCAGCGTCAAGACCTCCTATACCGTTTGGCAATGGTTCAGCCAACAGGCGATCGCCCATGATGTTTTACCGATTACTCAACTCAAAGCCGAAACATTAGTCGCTGCCCAATCTGATGTCAAACAACTCTGCCAACCACCATGCGCGATGCTAATGATCGGGGTTATGAGTGCTTGCTATTATCAGATTGCACGGGAGCCACAGATTACAACAACTATTTAGCGGCATTACACATGATTAAGATGCAGGGCAGTGTTTTTGGTGCGGTGGCAGATTCCACTCAGTTTATTGCGGCGATTAGTTGAAGCATAGATTATAGTTGTTTTAGTTAATAGACTTGTTGTTAAATAAAAGGTAAGCACAGAGTAGGTTTTACTTTTTCTATCGATTTTCAAGCAGAATCTAAATATAAGTTCCATAAGCCAGTCGCAATCAACATAAGACACTTATTAGGAGCGTTAGGGTTGGGTTTCATGCCTCAACCCAACCTACGGCTACTGTTTATACAAGACTGGCGCAAGGTATAGAAAATTGACTAGCGTGGGCGCGATCCACCCGTAGGCGGTTCTGGCGGACGACTTTCTCCAGATGGTTTCTCAGGAGCAGTTCCCTTTACTAAGACGATCTCGAAGATAAAATTAGTTTCCTCATTAGACTTTATCTCAATGGTAAATACACCCGCGTAAGGGAAAAAGTATTTTCTTTTCTCTGCTATATTCGGAAGATTTGGTGGAGTTGTGCCATCTGGATGAACGATCGATATATTGTTGACTTTTCCAGACAACATTACTAAATCAATTCCCTTGCCTCGCTCTCCTTCTATTTTGTAGCGTTTTATGGCATTAGCACCAATCTGTCCAGAAACCTTAAGCGGTGTATTCTCATTTAGGGGAAGATTCTCGATATCTTCGATGTTTTGAGAAGTTGTAATTGTTGACCTCGCCGTAGACTTCTTCGTAGTAATAGAAAAAATTAAAATAGCGATCGCGCCGATAATTACAGTCAAAGCGATCGCTACGATCCACAAGCTAAATTGATTAGCTCTTGATTTCTGGATATCCACCTTGGTCGGCTTAATATTTGCTCTAGTCCCCGATTGCAGAGATGATGAGATGTTCCCTCGACTCTGGACAGCAAAAGTTGGCGTGGGCGGAATCATAGGCAGCGATCGCGGATTTGGAAGCGCAGTGATTATCGTTGTCGGATTTGTCGCCAGATTATAGACGTTAAGAAGTGGAGTTAAAACGGTTAATACTTCATCGGCTGATTGATAGCGCTGTTGCGGGCGATCGCTTAGCATTTGCTCTAGGATTTTCGCTAACCTTGGATTAAGATTTGGCAAATATTTTGACCAGCACCAAGAAACAGTCATCTCATCAAACAAAGCCTCAGGCTGTTTACCCGTTAATAGAACCAGAGCCGTTACCGCAAGAGCATAGAGATCGCTACTAGGATAGGCTTTGCCTGTTTTTAATTGCTCAATTGGGGAATATCCTGATTTGCCCACCACAGTTCCTTGGGTCGTCAGTGACTGCCCTAATTCGGTTAGCTTAACTACCCCAAAATCAATCAATACGGGCAGGCGATCGCTATATCGCAAAATAATATTGTCGGGAGAAATATCGCGGTGAATCAGATTTCGACCGTGAATGTAGGAAAGCACTGGTAAAAGTTGATTCAGAAAAATTAACACTTCCATTTCTGAAAAAGGTTCGCCTTGGGTTAATCGATCTTGCAAAAGATGACTATAGGTTATACCTTGGACAAAGTCCTGCACAAAAAAAAGTCGCGCATTTTCCTCAAACAGCGCCCGAAATTGTGGGATTTGCGGATGTTGAATTTGATAAAGAGTTTCTGCTTCTCGCTGAAAAAGTTCTTTCGATTTCTCAAGGGCATAGGCATTCCCTTGGATAGGAATATATTCTTTGATCGCACATTGCTCGTTAAATCTTTGTTCGTCCAGAGCAAGGTAAGTACGTCCAAAACCACCCTGTCCAAGAATTTGGATGATCCGAAAACGGTTCTGAAGGAGAAAGTTATTAGCCAGAGGTGGTTGTAGCATAGATTATTTGGACATTATTTGGACTGAACGGTAGGTGGGGATAACGGAATCGGAGAAGGCAAAATTCGATAGAAAACACTGATCGTATAGCCTGTTAATCCTGCCAAGGCGATCGCCAATCCTATCCAAATTCTATTTCGCGTTTGTTGTTGCGCCTTATGACTGATTAGTTGCTTTGCCTGAGTTTGACGTTCTTTGGTGAGGCGATCGAGTTCATCTAGGCTATGCAAAATTGTAGCGCAGTCCGATGGGCGATCGACGGGTCTATTGGCAATCAGCCGTTCCAAAACCTTGGCAAAATCATCGGAAATTTGTGGCGCAAATTCTCTCCAAACATAAATATCTGTATAGGAATCATGCATATCAAGGGGATACATACCTGTAATTAAATGCAAAAAAGTCATTCCCAAAGAGTAAAAATCTGATTGAGGTACAGCAAATCCGCGTTCCTGTTCGGGAGATGTATATCCTGCGGAAGTAATTTGCGTAACGCCGCCCAAACCACCAATTTTAGCGAGATAGGTATAGCTTGCTTCCCTTGCCGTGCCAAAGTCAATCAGAGCCAGTTGACCTGATGGTCGAAGCATAATATTTGAAGGCTTGATATCTCGATGAAAATAACCGTTTTGATGAACTATCTGTAATATCCGCACGATCTGCCTTAGCCAAGCGATCGCCATTTTTTCTGAGAGCGGCTTATGGGTGGTTATCCATTCATAAAGGTTAAGTCCTTCTATCTTTTCCATCACGATTCCATGTAGCATTTGGTGATCGGGCAGATCGTGATGGATATAGGCATCTATTTTTGGTAAGCCAGAAGAATCAATTTTGCCTAATAAAAAGGCTTCCTGTTGAAATAAAGTGACGGTTTTAAGTTGGCTGTTAAATTCTGGTTTGAGAATTTTAAGTACCTTGGACTGTTGGGCGGCATCTGCAACCTCATAAATTGTCCCGAATCCGCTCTTGTCGCTGAGCAGACGTTTCACCGCGTAGGTACGATCAATAAGCAGTTCGCATCCACATTGTTCGCAAAACTCTACGGTATCTGGATTTTGGGTATTACAATCAGGATTAAGGCAAAGTCGCATAATTAACCCATGTGTGTGGCAAAAATATTCTACCCTTTAACGCTAATTAAGCGCTACAGGATAGCGATTTTCGATGGAGTATTTCACAGATAAGCAGCAATTCCAAATTCAAAACCGTAACAAAAGATACACAATACTGAAGGTAAAATTAACCCGAATCTGCAA